>CALEEY010000300.1 GCA_937877085.1 uncultured Bacteroidota bacterium | reverse complement strand
GCGGGCAAGAAGATCGCAGAAATGATTATTGACCCCAATACGCGATTGTTGGCCACTTGGAACATCAAAGGCAATAAGGCAAAGTGATTTCAAACGTTGCTGGCTTCAAGACGTATTTAACCGATTATGATCGGGGCCTTCTAGAAGGAGAGGAAGGGAAAGCATCGCAAATGGCCATGCGTATTCTACACCGGATGCTACCCGTTTACGGTGTAGATCGGTTCATGGATATCAGCGCGGCGCATATTGATTCCACCGTTTACATGGGAATAGCCACCATGGAATATGCGGAGCGTTTGGCATCTTTGGGGGCCAAGGTGCGCGTGCCCTCGACCCTAAACGTGAGCGGGGTAGACGAATTCGGATGGGAGGACTGGGAGGTGCCACCGGAGGTCGCCGGAAACGCCATTCGACAGATGAAGGCGTACGAGGCCATGGGGTGCATTCCGACCTGGACGTGTGCTCCGTATCAGACGGATCATGCTCCGGTTTTCGGGCAACAAATTGCGGCCGGAGAATCCAATGTCATTGGTTATTACAATTCGGTCATTGGTGCGCGCACGGAGCGATACCCCGATTTGTTGGACATTTGTGCGGCCATCACGGGGAGAGTGCCGGCGGCGGGCTTGCATTTGGATGCAGGGCGCGCGGGCACCAAGCTACTTCGATTGAAGGGCATCCCGCGCGCCCTCCAAGAGGACGATTCGTTTTATCCTGTATTGGGCCATCTGCTTGGACGAAAAGCCTCTGACGGCGTCCCGGTTGTCGAAGGAATGGAAGTTCAGCCGAATATGGACCAACTCAAAGCGGTTTGCGCAGGGGGAGCTTCTGCCGGGGCCATTGCCTTGTTTCATCTGGTTGGCATAACGCCAGAAGCTCCAACCGTAGAAGAAGCGTTTCAGGGCCATGTACCGACAACGGTTCTTGAAATTGGCATGGACGATCTACGCGAAGCGTACCGAGAGTTGTCTACATCTCAGGGAGAAAAACTAGATCTGGTCGTTCTTGGCAGTCCACATTTTTCGGTCAACGAATTCAAAGCTCTAGCGCCGCTCGTGGTTGGGAAAACGTGTCACCCCGATGTGCAATTTTTGGTCACGTGTAGTAGGGCCGTGCGCATGATTGCGGAGCATGTTGGTTTACTCGGGCCGATTGAGGCATTTGGCGCCAAAATTACCGTGGACACGTGTCCCCTGACTTCCCCTATGCTGCCGCCAAGGATCAAGCACTTAATGACCAATTCAGCTAAATATGCCTACTATTCGCCCGGACTTTTGAATGTAGACGTAACCTATGGGCGGCTTAGCGATTGCGTAAAATCGGCCGTTTTGGGCCGAATAGAGAGAGAGGAGGGAGCATGGCGCGCATAGTTCAAGGAAAAACCATCATCGACGGGACGGCTTCGGGTATTGCCTTGGCCAGCTCAGAACCGGTCAGTTTTTGGGGCGGATACGACCAGGTTACCGGCGAAATTATTGATCGGCGACATCCGCTTTCAAGTCAGATGGCAGCGGGTCGAATTTTGGTGCTCCCCTATACCCGAGGCTCTAGTACGTCGACGGCCATTTTATTGGAGTCGGTCCGGGCGGGCGTGGCCCCTGCGGGCATGATCACAGACAGAGCCGACATCTTCCTCGCGCTTGCTTCTGTTGTAGCGGACGAAATGTACCAAATGAGTTTTCCGATGGTGGCGGTCAGCCGAAGCGATTTTGATTCGATCAAAACAGGAGATCACATTCAAATTGATGACTCCGGTCGCATTCACATTCAAGAATAGACAAACCCCCTACTCCCCGTACATGAAGCGCCTTAACCGCTAGAGCAATTGAAACCGGTGGCGCAGTCCTTTGGTGATGTAATGACTTCCGTCAGAATAAATCCAAAACCCTTCTACGCCGTGCATTGATTCTATAAGTGATTGCGCTGCTTTAGGTTGTAAAACTGACGTTGCCGTCGCGAGTCCATCTGCCGTCATCGTATGTTGGGCGACAATGGTTGAGCTAACCACATGGTTTACCGGGGTGCCTGTTTTAGGATCAATTAAATGGGAAACTTCTTTTCCATTCACGATGCGTTTCTGGACATAGATGCCCGAAGTCGCAACGGCTTCGTTTTCCAATTCCAGGGTCGCTATCAGTTCATTATTTTTTTCTGGATGACGAATGCCAATTTTCCACGGGCGGTCAGCATCTGGACGGCCTAGGGCGAATAAATCTCCCCCAGCGTCGACCAAAGCGGTTTGAACTCTGTTTGACTGAAGGGTGCTAATGGCTTCATCCACCCCGTATCCTTTGGCAATCCCTCCAAAATCCGCTCCGTATCCGCTTTCTGCCATTCTAGCCTGGCCATCTCGGACTTCTAATTTGGAGTAATCGATTCTATCTAGGTCGGACACTTTTCCAGGAATAAATCCAAATCGTCTCATGGCAGGAAGCACGGTGACGTCCAGAGCACCTGAGGTTTGGCCGCCAATATGGAGGGCTGCCCGCGAAACTTCGACAAGCTCTCTACCACTCGACCAAGTACCGGCCGAAGCATTCATGCGCATCAACAGACTTTTTTCATCATGAGCCGATAGGAGGGAGTCTACTCGTTGAAGAGATTGAAACGCTGAATCAACGAAGTCGGACGTGAATATGCGTTGCGGCATAGACACCCGGATGGACGTTCCCATGGCCCACGAAGACCGGTGAATCAGATCCGAAAGGGGACTCTTGGTCGCGAACGCCCACGTAGAGCTTGCATTGACCAGCGCCAAGCCACCGAGAGCTTTGCCAGCGTTTACAAGAAATTGTCTTCTGTTTGGTTGATTCATTTGCCTAGGTGTGACCTCAATAATTCCTTAGCTAGAAAGGCAAGTCCCTCGGTGCGGGACAAGTGCCCGCCGATGCCCGCCGAATCTAACCCATGCCATCCAAATCTAATTTGACGCTTTTTATTCTATTCCAGTTGGAAGCTAACGTATCCTCGTGACACATTCTATGGAGAAAACCCTACTTTTTTCAGTAGGGAGATTCGTACCATTAAGAGTTGCACTCACCGATATTGAACGCATGCGCACCTTTTATCTATTAGCCGTAATCCTTTTGGCATCGGCTTGCTCAGTTCCAGAAAACGCCATTGAAATTCAATTTGCAAACTCTCCAAACAGAACGTGGATTGGCCCCCAGTTTTACGCTAATCGCATGTTGGACTGGGAGTTACAGGATGGACGGCTTCAGAGTATTGAAGGCAGGGCGGCCAAACCCATGCGCACGGTACACCTTCTTACAAGGTATCTAAAGGAAGAAAAAGGCAGTTTGAATATGAGTGTGGTAACGGGTCCGGTGCATTCCCCCGACCAGGCCACCGATAGTACCTGGACAGGATTCCTCATTGGTGCCGGAGGATCTGATGTAGATTATCGAATTTCTGCGTTGGTACATCATTGGCCGGCGCCTGGAGGGGGCTTGTTTGTGGGGATGGATGGAACAGGACATATCGTTGTCCGCGACAACGAAACCCCCGATGCCATTCGATCGGCGCGGGCAGATTTTACGACGAAAACGTGGCCCTTAATCGAGGCCGACCAATCGGATGGGAAAGTCTCTGATATTTCGCAGGTTGGCCTTCGGGTCATGGCGACCCCACACAAGGAAACCTACTCAATGGTAGTAGAGGCCTTTGACCCTGCATCGGAGGAAGTTCTATCCCATGCCGTCTACTCCGGGCTCGATCCGGCATACTTTAGCGGCACCCTAGCCGTCGTCTCGCACCGAAGCCCGTCTTCCGAAGGGGCCGGGTATTGGTTTGATCATTGGCAAATACAAGGGTCTAAGGTAGTAAAGGATGAATCGAGGGCTTTCGGACCCGTTCTTGGTGTTCAGTACACCGTGAGCAGCGGGGTCTTGAAAATGACGGCTCAAATGGGTCCATTGGGCCCAGACGATGCAAAAGTTGCTGAACTTCAGGTAAAACAAGGCAGCTCATGGAAAACGATTTCTTCGAGTGAATTGAACACCAACGGATTTACGATAGGCTTTAGAGTGGAAGACTGGGCCGAGTCCGAAGACACGCCTTTTAGGGTGATGTATTCGCTCTGGGAGGGGGCTAATCCGGTATCCTATTATTACGACGGTACCATTCATTCTAAAGTCGATGGCGACGAGTTTATTCTAGCTGCACTCAATTGTCAGCATATCGCCGGCGGCGATGGGTCCTGGACGCATGAGAATTTCTGGTGGCCGCATGCGGATATGGCCGCCGCAGTGGCCTATCACCAAGCAGATATGTATTTCTTTGCCGGCGACCAAATCTACGAGAGCGGCTTAGCAGGTATTGTTCGTGCCCCGGCCGATACCGCTATTCTCGACTATTTATACCACTGGAATCGGTTTTTGTGGGCTTTCGGGGACTTAACCCGTCATCGACCAACCGTGACCATTCCAGACGATCATGACGTCTATCATGGAAATGTCTGGGGAGCGGGAGGAAAGTCAGCAGAAGGCCCGTTTACTCCGGCTTCAGATAATGGCGGGTACATCGAGCCAGCGGAATTCGTTAATGCGGTGCATCGCACGCAGAGTTCGCATCTTCCAGATCCTTTCGATCCCACACCGATTGAGCAAGGCATTTCGGTCTACTATACTCATATGGAGTTTGGAGGCGTGTCTTTTGCCGTAATAGCCGACCGCATGTTCAAAAGCGCGCCGCGTGCGCTTTTACCGGCCGCCAAAATCGTCAATGGATGGCCATCCAATCCAAACTGGGATGCTGCTAAAAGTGGTGACCACCCCGACGCCGTCTTGCTGGGAGATCGACAACACGCATTTTTAGATTATTGGGCAAAGGATTGGGGGACAACGACTTGGATGAAAGTGTTGTTGTCTCAAACCCTGTTTGCCAATGTTGCTTCTATCCCTGAAGGAGACATGAATGGGTCGGTTATACCTGGCTTGGCCATCCCACCACCAGATGAAGTGGTCACCGGCTATAAGAAGGCAATGGATATGGACTCGAACGCCTGGCCGCAGAGCGGTCGAAACAGAGTGGTTCGAGACATGCGTCGGGCACGAGCCTTCCAAGTTGCCGGCGACCAGCATTTAGGTAGCACCGTCCAATACGGTGTTGATTCTTTTCGAGATGCCGGATTCGCTTTTGTCGTGCCTTCTATTGCCAATATTTGGCCTCGACGGTGGTTTCCCCCTGAAATAAGCCCCACGAGGGACCCCAGTAAATCGTGGTACACCGGAGACCATTTGGACGGTTTTGGGAATCACATGACGGTGTTGGCGGTCGCCAATCCGGTCGATTCAGGTAAAAAACCAAGTGCTTTGTACGATCGAACGCCCGGATATGGGATCATCAGGATGAACAAGGTCACGCGAGAGGTAGTGTTTGAGGCCTGGCCCCGATGGGTGGATCCCTCAGAGCCTGGAGCAAGACCCTTTGCGGATTGGCCCATAACGTTTAATCAAGCCGATGGGGACGGCCGCCAAGCAGCAAGCTACCTAGTGGCTTTGGAGTATCCTGAGGGATTGGCGCCGGCCATCGAAGTGACGGATATGACCCTGAAAGAGCACGTGTATTCGTTCCGTCCAGCGGGTACCTCTTATTTGCCTCCCGTATACGATGATACGCACGATTACCAATTGATAGTCACGTATCCAGACGGGGTAAAAATGACCTATGCGTATCCGAAAGGGCGGTATCCGTCTCCCGAAGCGATTAAATCCAGTTTGGCTAATTGACCTCAAAAAATCACACATACATGATTTCGAAAACAAGGATGAATCTCTTATTCATCGGAATACTCTGTGCGGGCGGATTCTTGGGATGCTCATCTCCAAGCTCGGACTCTTCTCAAAATCCGGGGGCATTTGCCGATGAGGAGTCGACAGCTGCTGTCGAAAACGTGTTTTTAATTACACTGGACGGCTTTCGGTGGGAGGAACTGTACACCGGGTTGGACCCTTGGCTACTCAATAACGAGGCCTATACATCCGATGTGGATGAAATACGGTCTGCTTATTGGTTTGAAAGCCCCGAAGAACGACGTGCGGCTTTGATGCCTTTTTTCTGGTCCACCATTGCGAATCAGGGGCAATTGTACGGAAATAGACTGGCTGGAAGTGAGGTCAATGTGTCCAACAATCGGGTATTCTCCTATCCGGGGTACAACGAGATCCTCACTGGATTTGCCGATTCATCTATAACCAGTAACGATAAAATTCCGAATCAAAACACCACGATTCTGGAGTGGTTGAATGCACAACCCGATTTTCAAGGAAAAGTAGCCGCATTTGGCTCGTGGGACGTTTTCCCATTCATTATCAATGAGGAGCGGAGCGGAGTGCCGGTCAATGCTGGGTTCGAGTCTGCCGTAGGCGAATTGACCGAAAAGGAAGAGTGGCTGAACCAAATGCAAGCTCAAACGCCCTCTCCGTGGGGAACCGTTCGATTAGATGTGTTCACTCATAACTTCGCGCTGGAATATGCCCGGAAAGCCCATCCACGCATAATGTACATTTCGTACGGAGAAACGGACGATTTTGCACACGATCAAGACTACGATCAATACATTCGTTCGGCGCACCGAACGGACCAATTTATCTCCGATTTGTGGGATTTTGTCCAATCAGATCCGATCTATAAAGGGAAAACGGCCTTTGTAATAGCGACCGATCACGGCCGAGGCGCCAAGGATCGATGGATTGGTCACGGAATCGATTGGTTGGGTTCGGAGCAAATATGGATGGCCATGATTGGGCCGGGTATCGAACCTCTGGGCGAAATCAAGGGGGGCGACCGGTTGTTTCAGAATCAATTGGCCGGCACGGTAGCCCATCTCTTGCACAAGGAATATCAAAATAAAGTCCCCATTGGAGCTTCGGTTCTACAATGAAATCGATCTTCGAACACGATCTGGATCTGTATTTTTTAGGCCCGAAGTCGGAGCAGCGGCAGTTTCTATCCGAAACGCTTCAACTGGTGCTAAATGACCACATTTTTTGGCGGCGCAACTACTACCCGAAGGATCCGCCGGCCATCGCCTATCATAAAGTGTACGGTGAAGAGGCCAGCCACTTCAGGGAAATATTCTATACCGAACTTTTTACGCTGATTTCCGATCTCAAGTTGGACGTTCCCGTGTTCTCTCCGCGGTACATGGCGCACATGACGTCGGAAACCACCTTGCCCTCCTTGGTCGCCTATTTCGCGACCATGCTTTATAACCCAAACAATGTGTCGAGCGAAGCTTCGCCCGTCACTATTCGGCACGAATTGGAGGTCGGACGTCAGTTTGCAAGACTCTTTGGTTTCGACGATTCACGATCGTTTGGCCATCTGACATCGGGGGGCACGGTTGCTAACTTCGAGTCGCTTTGGTACAACAAAGCGGGACTGTATTTGCCTTTGGCCCTAGAATTAGCTGAGCGACAGGGCGATGGAAAAAAGGGAGCGTCCGGCCCGGACAGTCTGTACTCCTAATTAAATGTCCCCCTAGCAGAAACGGAAGAGCGACTCAAGGCTTTTTTAACGCGCTCAGGAAGTCCTGAAACGCGTTGGACCGACCTACAGCGTTATCTCATATCCTATATTGGAGATTATGCCTTCAAAAGGGCAGTGGAGCAGGAATGGCAAACGGATTGGAAAGAACCGGTCGTGATCGTGCCCAAGACAGCGCACTATTCGTGGTTTAGAGCGGCTAGTTTGCTGGGCATTGGCAAAAAAAACCTGGTTCGGGTCGATGTAGACGAAGAGTTTAGCATGGTGCCGAGTGCATTGGATGCTGTTTTAAACGACTGTCTGCAGCATAAACGACCCATTTGGCAAATCGTGACGGTAGTTGGGACAACGGAATTTGGGTCCGTCGACCCTGTCCATGAGATTGTTGGCGTTCGCGATGGCTTCGCTAAGCGAGGATTGTATGCCCCCATTCACGTGGATGGAGCGTACGGCGGATACTTTGCGACGATGTTTGCTAAAGGCGCGTCGTCGGCCGAGTCGGATGCCGATCAATCTTCGTTCGCAGAAACAACCAGTCAGGATACGCAGCCGGCATTAGGATACCATTTTGCGAGCGAGCCGTGGCTCCGAGACGCTTTTCACGGTATTCGAGGTGCGGATTCCATAACGGTGGATCCTCACAAAGCAGGCTATACACCCTATGGAGCAGGGGCTATCGTACTCAAACATGGCTTTTTGAAAGATCTAGTGGCAGAGACGGCTCCCTACTGTTTAGATCGGGAGGACACCACTCAGGTAGGATCGTCTTCTCCTCAACTAGGCAAGTTCATTCTTGAAGGCTCCAAGCCCGGCGCGGTAGCGGCTGCCGTTTGGTTCAGCCACCGATTAATTCCTTTAAATCAGGATGGATATGGGCGTCAATTGTCCATTTTGTGTAGGATTGCGCGCGTATTTGATCAGCTCGTTTCGCAGCGGAGTAACGTGTTTTCGCTATTTCGACCCCACACAAACATCGTTGGTCTCATGGCTCGAAAGGCGGGAATCACGCGGAAGTCCCAACTGAACGACCTGAACGAACATTTGGCAGTGAGATTTGGCGTTCAAGAGGTCTCCAGCATTCAAAGCTACGACTATCTGATCTCGCGCACGACCATTGCCCCCGATAGTGCATGTGTTTCTTCGGATGTGTATTTGAACACGTTAACCGACGATGTCGAGCAATTGACCATCCTTCGACTCGTTTTTATGAATCGATGGGTGGAGGGAAAAGATTTTGCGGGGCAAACCTATTTGAAAGACTTTCTGGACACGCTAGAAAAGGAGGTCACAGACTATGTAGTGGCCGTGGATTAGCTATTTCAGGCCCGCGAGACCCTTGCACGACGTCGCAAAGACTTACGACTGGATCGTGCTCGAAAAACAGGTGCCATTTTTCTTTAATGGCTTCCTCTAAAAGACGTCCCTTTTCGTCTATAGTGGTCAGTGGCCACAGATCATATCCCATATTCCAGGCCGGAGATAGATGGGCGTGCGTCGGTAGGAGGTCGGCGGTGAATAAAAGAGAACGGCCATCGCCGTGCACTCGCACCAGTTGCATGGCCCGGGTATGGCCATCGACAGGAATTACTTCAATGCCAGGGAATAGGTCAAATCGACCTTCAACCAAATGAAGTTGTCCCGACGACGCCAAGGGAAGGATGTTATCGGGGAAAAAGGATGCTTTTTCGCGTGCGTTGTTCAGCTCTGCCCAGTCCCAATGTGCCTTTTGCACATGAAAAGTGGCATTTTTAAAGGCGACTTCCACCTTCCCATTCACTTTTTGAGTGCTTCCTCCGCAGTGATCAAAATGTAAATGGGTAAGGATTACGTCCGTGACATCATCTTTGGAAAAGCCGAGCGCAAACAGGGATCGCGTCAAATCTTCTGAGTCATTGTCCAAGGCATAGATTGAAGCAAACTTTTCGTCCTGCTTGTCGCCGATGCCATTGTCTACCAAAATGAGTTGGTCTCCGCTTTCGATGAGCAGGCACCGAGCTTTTAAGGGAATTCGATTTAATTCATCTGGCGAAATCTGTTTTTCCCAAAGGGGCTTCGGAACGATGCCAAACATAGCCCCTCCATCTAGCCCAAATCGGCCGGTTTCTATGGTATAAAGTTGGTACGAACCAATGGAAGCCATGATCAAGACCTGTTTTTATTCTTTTTTATAAGATAGGTCGTATCGACAAGCTGATCTGTGAAGAACTTAGGCTTCAAACGATGTATTTTCCGTAGCCCTTCGGAGCGTATCGGGGGAGGGTATTCGTTTCATCAAAAACCAAAGCCATGTCCGTTAAAGCCTGTTTGGAACATCTGAAATCGGTTATTCCCGGTTCAGTTCGCGACGATGCATATGCCCGGGCTTTGTACAGCACGGATGCCAGTATTTATCAGGTGATGCCGCATGCCGTGGTGGTTCCGAGGCATCGTGATGAAATCCAAGCGGTCATGGAGGCCGCTGCTCAGTTCAACGTTCCCGTCACCGCCCGGTCGGCAGGGAGTAGCCTCGCAGGACAGGCCATTGGCCGCTCGATTATTGTTGATTTTACGAAACACCTCGATTCGATTGTTGATTTCAATCCGGCTGAAAAGACGGTTACGGTAGAGCCAGGCGTTGTGCTGGATCGCTTGAACGCCTACTTGAAGCCCCACGGATTGTTGTTTGGCCCCGACCCGGCGAGTTCGAACCGGGCAGCCATGGGCGGAATCATTTCCAACAATGCTACGGGAAGTCACTCGATCTCGTACGGAATGTCTGCGGATCACGTGCATTCAATGGATGTCCTTCTTGCTGACGGCACGCGGGCCCACTTCTCCAATCTAAGCGCCGCGGAATTTGCGGTTCACGCCAAGAGACCCGGCTTGGAAGGCCAGATTTATGCCGGTTTGTCTGGGATGATGGGGGATACAGAAAATGTACGCATCGTTCGGGAGCACACGCCTCGGCACTGGAGACGGTGCGGTGGATACAATCTGGACCGACTCGCTCCTGAGGGCCTTTCGTTTAGAATGCCTCAAAAAGACGGTTTAAATTTGGCCCGTCTGGTTAGCGGCGCAGAAGGAACGCTGGCCGTGATCGAAAAACTTACTTTGGATTTGGTGCCGTTGCCAACAAAAACGGCCTTGGCGGTTGTTCATTTTGATGATATCGGACGTGCCTTGGAGTCTGTTCAGGTCATCCTCGAACAAGATCCGTCCGCCGTCGAATTGCTCGACCACTTGGGGCTTTCGATGTGCCGGCAGTCCCCTATGTGGCGCAGAAAACTTGAAACGTTCGTGGACGGCGAGCCCAACTGCGTTCTGTTAACTGAATTTCAGGGGCAGTCAGATCTAGAACTTGAACATAAAATCGAGGAATTTACCCGCTTCGTAAGGAGCCGGGGTATTGGAGCAGGGGCCGTAGTACCTGTGTTGACGGCCGCAGGCCAAGAGGATGTTTGGTCGGTGCGAAAAATGGGCCTGGGCTTTTTGATGAGCGTCCGGGGGGACCACAAGCCGATTCCTTTTATCGAAGACGCGGCCGTACCCGTCCAGCATTTGGCCGAGTACGTAACAAGCGTTGAAAAATTTTGCAACGGATTAGGCCTGAAAGTGGCCTACTATGCCCATGCCAGCGCGGGTTGTATCCATATTAGACCCCTTGTAAACACGAAGTCTGCTCGGGAATTGGCCTTATTACCTGAAATTGTGGCGTTTTCAATCAGTCTTCTGAAAGGGTTCGGAGGGTCGCTTTCGAGTGAGCACGGCGACGGACGGGCACGAAGCTCCTTCAACAAGGCCTTTTTCGGAGAAGATCTGTACGGTTTGTACGCTCAAACAAAGTCCATTTTTGATCCGAAAGGCATTTTGAACCCCGGAATCGTTACGGGGGCAGCGGCCATGACCGAGGACATGCGCTTCGGACCAAGCTACCAGACCATCGATCTGAAAACCAATCTAGATTTTTCAGAGGACCTGGGGTTTGCCGCCGCCGTTGAAATGTGTAATGGGGCGGGCGTTTGCAAGAAGATGGGATCGGGCACGATGTGCCCCAGTTACATGGCCACGAAAGATGAGGAGCACTCCACGAGGGGCCGCGCTAATGCCCTTAGGAATGTGCTTTCGGGCAATTTAGACACGGCTGAGCTCCACGGGAAGCGTCTGTACGAGACCATGGACCTGTGTCTGCAGTGCAAAGCATGCGCTTCTGAATGCCCGTCTTCGGTAGATATGGCGAAGATCAAGGTGGAGTACCTGGATCAGTACTACAAGGCCAATGGGACACCGTTTCGGGCCAAGTTTTTTGGTGGGGCGGCGGCGCAGTCGCGCCGCTTTAGCGGCCGGACTGCGCCGCTCTTCAACCGCTTATCCAGCGGTAAAATGGCCCGTTGGGCTCTGGAGCGCGTGGTAGGGGTAACCAGTAAAAGAGACCTTCCGCCGCTTGCGAAAGTGCCTTTCGACCAATGGTTTAAGGCCCGGCCCGCGCATGTGGACGTCCCCAAAGAACAAATTGTGCTTTTCAACGACACGTTCAACACCTATAACTATCCAGAAGTGTCGATTGCTGCCACCTTGGTGCTCGAATCTGCAGGTTTTGAAGTGATCCTTCCAGGACATCGGTGCTGTGGGCGTCCCATGATTTCCAAAGGATTAGTAGACCAGGCCCGGAAAGCAGCCTCCGAGACGCTGGACTCCTTGATGCCCTATGTTCAGAGGGGACTTACGGTTGTGGGGCTTGAGCCAAGCTGCATTTTAAGCTTCGATGACGAATACAAATCCCTCTTGCCGGGCGACCCACGGGTAGCATTGGTCGCATCAAAAACGATGCTTTTTGATGATTTTATCGCCCAATTAGATCCCAGTCGCCTCCCCAAAATGAATCAGACAGGGGATCTGCTGCTTCATGGCCATTGTCATCAAAAAGCCTCCGTTGGCACAACGGGCTCGATCGCGGCTTTGAGGACCACAGGTTGTTCGGTGAAAGAAGTGGATTCTGGTTGCTGTGGAATGGCGGGGTCTTTCGGGTTTGAAAAGGAACACTACGAGATGTCCATGCAGATTGGAGACCAACGCCTTTTCCCCGCTGTTAGAGCGGCTTCCCCAGAGACACAAGTGGTGGCTCCTGGCGTAAGTTGTCGCCAGCAAATTAGTCACGGAACAGGAAGACGGGCCATGCACACGGCCGAAGTCTTGTTGGAAGCCATTCTGCGAGCCAAAGCCCATGGTTGAAAAAACAAACCACCATATGACGTCCGACGAATTTCGCGAGGCTGGACGCGAATTGGTGGATTGGATAGCCGATTACTATGACTTCGTAGAGAACCGCCCCGTGGTTCCGGATGTGGAGCCCGGCGACATTCGCTCGAGATTGCCTGCGCATCCCCCGGAGTCAGGCGAATCTTTTGACGCCATAATGAGGGACGTCGACCGGGTGATTATGCCTGGAATTACCCATTGGCAATCCCCCAACTTCTTTGCGTATTTCCCGAGCAACACGTCATTTCCTTCTATTCTGGGTGAAATGATGTCTGCCGGACTTGGCGTTCAAGGGATGGTTTGGAAGACCAGCCCCGCGTGTACCGAGTTGGAAACGCACGTCATGGACTGGGTGGTCGAGTTATTGGGCCTTCCTTCCCGTTTTTTGTCCACGGGAAAGGGTGGCGGGGTCATTCAGGACACGGCCTCGAGTGCGGTCCTGTGCGCTATGTTAGCTGCCCGCGAGCGGGTCACGAAGGGTGTTTCAAACAAAACAGGCGCTCCCGTGAATTTGGTGGCCTATACGTCGACCCAAGCCCACTCGTCGGTCCAAAAAGCCGCTCGGATCGCTGGTATTGGAGACGAAAATATTCGAATGATCGAAGTGGACGATACTTTTGCCATGAACCCTGTAGCCCTCGAAAAAGCCATCCGGGAAGACCGTGAGGCTGGCAAAATTCCCTTTTTTGTTTCCGCAACCGTGGGTACGACTTCTTCTATGGCCATGGACAACGTGTTCTCCATCTCCAAACTGCTCGATGAACAGATATGGTTGCACGTGGATGCCGCCATGGCCGGTTCTGCGGCCGTTTGCCCCGAACTAAGGGGCATGCACGATGGACTGGAGTTTGCCGATAGCTACTGCTTCAACCCACACAAGTGGTTGTTCACCAATTTTGACTGCAGCTGTTTTTTCGTAGCCGATCGAAACGCTCTGACAAACGCCCTTTCTATTCTTCCAGAGTATTTACGAACGGCCGAACATGCCGCAGGTGCCATTGATTACCGAGACTGGCAGGTTCCGCTGGGGCGCAGGTTTCGAGCCCTAAAACTTTGGTTCGTCATTCGACATTACGGATCAAAAGGCCTGCAATCTCATGTGCGCCAACATATTGAGTTGGCTAAGGAATTTGAGACGTGGGTTTCGCAGTCTAAACAGTTTGAACTCGTGGCAAGGCGTTCGCTCAACACGGTCTGCTTTGCACACCAACAAGGAAATGCTGCCACGGAGGCCGTTCTTCAAGCGGTCAATGCAACGGGTAAATTGTTTGCGAGTCATACGAAGCTCAATGATCGATATACGATTAGAATGGTGGTTGGAGGTCGTGACACAGAGCACCGCCACGTGTTGGCGGCATGGAATAACTTTTGTACGACAGCCGATGAGGTAATCGCGCCATGAATCATGGACGTCAAAAGGTCGGATTAATTCTAGGACCTGCCTTGTTTGTCCTCTTTTGGGCGACCAACCCTCCAGATACCCTGAGTGTGGAGGCATGGTACACCGCTGGAATCGCGCTATGGATGGCCGCTTGGTGGATGTCTGAAGCGGTCCCCATTCCGATTGCATCGCTATTACCGCTGGTCCTGTTTCCGATCTTCAATATTGCTTCGGTAAACGACGCTTCTTCGCCCTACGCCAACCCGTTGATTTATCTGTTTATGGGCGGATTTATTTTGGCGTTGGGGATGGAAAGGTGTGGGCTTCACAAGCGAATCGCCCTGTCGGTATTACATAGAGTCGGTACCAAGCCTTCGGCAATTATTGGCGGTTTTATGTTTGCTAGTGCCGCTCTGAGCATGTGGGTTACCAATACGGCGACCTGTATGATGATGCTGCCCATAGCGATATCGGTTGTTCGATTGGCTGAAGGAAAGTTGGCCGAAGGAAACTTATCAGGGGGGAATCTGGCCGTCGGAGAATTAGACCAGCAGAATCTTTCTAGCTTTGGGCCTGCGCTGATGTTAGGAATAGCCTACGCGAGCACGATTGGTGGATACGGAACGATTATCGGGACAGTGCCCAATGCTCTCTTCGCCGGATTTATGCTCGAAAACTATGGAGTAGAGATTGGTTTTATGGACTGGATGGCCGTAGGATTGCCCATCGTATTGGTCGGAATGCCCATAACATTCTGGATTCTGACGCGGGTTGTTTTTAAGCTTGGTACCCAGCGCATCGAAGGCATGAAGGAATTAATTGATCATGGCCTGGCTAGCTTGGGACGACCTAGTCGAGATGAACGAGCCGTTTCTCTGATTTTCGGTCTTGTGGTCCTGCTGTGGATAACTCGACCCTTGTTTGCGAGCGCTATTCCCGGATTGTCGGATACCGGTATCGCCATTATGGGGGCGGTTTTATTGTTTGTAACTCCAAGTGAAAAGCGGGATGGGCATTGGGATTACCGATTCCTCATGGACTGGAATATGGCAAAGACCATTCCTTGGGGGATTCTTGTCCTGTTCGGGGGCGGGCTCTCCTTGGCATCCGCTATCGATAAAACAGGCTTGGCGGTATGGATTGGCGGTATTATTTCGGGACTAAGCGTGCTTCCGGTCATTGTGGTAATACTTGCGGTCGTCGTGCTGGTGGTCTTTCTCACCGAATTAACCAGCAATACGGCCACGACAGCTGCCTTCCTACCCGTCATGGCCTCCCTCGCGCTTGGAATAGGCCAAAATCCTCTTTTGTTAGCTATTCCGGTGACCCTAGCAGCGAGCGCGGCGTTTATGCTGCCGGTAGCCACTCCGCCGAACGCCATTGTATTTGGCAGTGGTTATGTGTCGATTCCACAGATGTCAAAGGCGGGTATTTGGCTAAATGTGGCTTTCTCCATTTTGATTTCCGCCATGGCGTATTTTTTAGTCCAATGGGTCTTTGGGGTTGAACTGGGTCAATTACCCGAATGGGCACTTTAACTATCGGTTACCATGCATCTTTCGTCTTCATCTGAAAAAATATTCGTTGCTGGGCACTGCGGGCTGGTTGGTTCTGGGGTGGTTCGGGCGCTTAGAGATTCAGGCTACCATCATTTGGTAACTCGGTCTCGTACGGAGCTGGATTTGCTTGACCAAGCCGCTACCGATGCTTTTTTCGCGGCGGAAACCCCTGAATTTGTGGTATTAGCAGCTGCTAAGGTTGGGGGAATTTTAGCGAATGATCAGTTTCCGGCCGATTTCTTGGCTCAAAATCTTCGAATTCAATCCAACGTCATTGAGGCCGCCTTTCGGCACGGAGTGAAACGATTAGTCTTTCTAGGAAGCACCTGTATCTATCCGAAACTGGCACCGCAGCCCCTAAAGGAAGAATACTTGTTGACTGGGCCACTGGAGCCCACCAACGAGTGGTACGCCATCGCAAAAATAGCGGGCGTCAAGCTGTGTGAGTCGCTCAGAAAACAGCATGGAGTGGATTTTATTTCTCTCATGCCGACCAACATGTATGGACCCGGCGATAACTTCGACCTTCAAACGAGCCATGTGTTGCCCGCTATGATTCGAAAATTCCATGCGGCGAAAGGGACTTCGGATGCCGTAGAATTGTGGGGAAGTGGCCGGCCCAAACGCGAATTTTTGTATGTGGACGATTTGTCCTCGGCCGTGGTTCACGTCCTTGAAACCGATGAAAAACGCTTGCACGCGGCGGCTCCCGGAGGATTGATGAATGTGGGAGTTGGTCACGACTTAGCCATCAGCGAGTTGGCAGAAGCCATCAAAAAAACGATTGGATCCTCAAATAAGATCGTATATGACGCAACCAAGCCCGATGGGACTCCGCGAAAATTGGTGGACGTTAGCCGCCTGTTTTCGTTGGGTTGGAAACCCGAAGTTTCCCTTGAAGATGGGTTGTCCAGGACCTATTCGTGGTATCTAAAACACGTTGATTTGGCAGCTTCCAAGGCGGACTGAAGCGTTTTGTGGAGGTCTTATCCCAACTCAGGGGCGAATTAATCCGTATTCTTCGTAATTAACTCGTGTGGCTGGCTACTGCTTGGTGCCTGTCGATGACTATCAATTTCCAGTTTCGTTTATGACATCCTTCCAAGACGCCGTATCGCCAGACACTTTAAGCGCCATTGCAGATTCTTCAGAGGCCGGGGGAGCGGTCCATCGCGAGGTCGGTGCTGCCCTCGAATCACTAGCCACAGGCGAAATGGGATCTTTAAAGACCCAAGTGGGCGATATTGGGACCGATTTTGCGATGAACATATTGCCTGAACTGGTCAAAGCGTTGATTCTGTTCATTGTTGTATACGGGATTTATCGATTTTTCCGGTCCGTATTGGTCCGACTAATGAGGGCCTCCCAAAAGGTGGACGCTGGTTTAGAAAGCCTCTTGCTAAGGACGCTTTCTGTGGTTGCCTGGGTGTTTATCTCTGTGATGGTTTTAGGTCAATTTGGTATCGATGTAACGGCATTTTTGGCAGGTCTATCCATCGTGGGTTTGGCCGTGGGTTTTGCAGCCAAAGACAGTCTGGAAAACTTCATTTCGGGTATCACCATTTTTATAGATAGTCCCTTTAAAGTTGGGGATCAGATTGAGGTTGATGGGACGTACGGCACGGTGGACGAAATAACGTTGCGATCCACCCGGCTTCGAACGCAGAATAACGAAGTCATGGTCATGCCCAACATGTTGATGATCAATCAAAAGCTCATCAACCACTCTTCAATGGGCATTCTGCGGGTTGAAGTGTTTTTTGGAATTGCCTACAAAGAGTCTACTTCAGCCGCTAGAGCAGTAGTCCTTGCGTTGGTTCAGTCGGATTCCAGAATATCAACTGAGTACCCAGCCAAGGTAGTTGTACACAATCTAGGTGACTCCAGCGTCGATATGATCTTAAGGTTTTATATCACCGAATCTGTTTTGGAAATACCCCTGAAGGCGGAATACACGGAAAAAGTATTTATAGCGTTAAAAACGGCTAATATTGAAATACCTTTCCCACACCTTCAGCTTTTCATAGACGAAGCGAAAGGGCTGTATCCTCCAGCAATTCCAACCGCTACCACTCCGCCTCCGCCATGGCGATCGGCATAGGCCATACGTCGGGTTTTAAAGTCAATTATCGCGTTGCGATTCGAGCGGACGCTACCACATCCGCGTGATGGTGGTTGTTCGGATGGAGTCCAGTAGCGGAAAGTCCTTGGACAGGACGGCGGTGCTTTGGTCGGTTCTCATAGGCGCGGCTCCGTAACCACCATATAACTTTTCGACCACATCCCAGCCGTTAACGACGCGCCCGATGGGAGGGTAGCCAACTACCTGTCCCGAATCAAGCGAGTCCAAACGGAGGTTGTCTCCTAGATTGATGTACATGGTCATTGACCGAGTTCGAGCCCCAGCGCGTGCAAACGAGATCGTGCCTTTTTTATTCTGCGCGCGTACCGGTTCATCGTTGATGGATAGGGAACGCCACAGCGAGTCGAGTTTCGGATTGCCCGTACCGCCGAATTGGGCCACAAAACCTTCTATAACCCGATAAAACCGCGTACCGGAGTAGAAATTGTTCTTAAAAAGATAGAAGGCACGATCAACGCCCAGCGGAGACCACTGGCGGTAAAATCGAAAATCAATCGTCCCGCCGCTCGTTTCCATCGCTACATCGAAGGAGTCGGGCGCGACCATCGCCAGTTTTGAAAACGATGGTTTCCACAACGGATCGGTCGTTCCACAGCCAGCGAAAAGCACCATCGCGGTCATGATGCATCCAAGAAGTACAGCTTTCATATCTCAGTTAGTTCACGTTCTCTGTAGAAAAAGGGACAGATCCGGTGGGCCGTGATAAGTAGACCTTTATAGAAGGTTACTACCATAGAAATTTGATAGCGGCTCCGGCTACCATCAAAATAAGCAATCGATGGATCCAAACGTCTGCATTTTTGAAATTTACCACCCATTTGACGGCTATCCAGGCACCAAAAGACTGAAAAACGGCCATCGCCAACCCGTATCCGATATGGACTTGTCCATGCCACAAAAACATCCCAAGAGCCGGAATACCAAACAACAAGACCACCAACAATTTAATACCGTTGGCCGAACGCAACCTATAACGACTAATCAAAACCAAAGCAGCCAGTAGGAATATGCCGACCCCTGCTTGGATAAAACCGCCATAAATGCCGATAGCGAAAAAGGTCAGGATGGTCAGTGGGTGCCGATTTCTTTGGATTTCAACCGGCATTTCATGAATCCATCGACTCGGCTTAACAATCAGAACGACCAGCATAAATAGCAGTAGTCCGCCGAGAACTAGTCGCATGGTTTCGTCATCGAGCTCCGTGGCGTAAAAAGAGCCCAAGATGGCTCCGGCAATCGACGGAACGACCAGCCATGAGGCCCCTTCAAAGGTTTCCTTTCCCGATTTGACATAGGTGCCAACCCCAACGGCGCTTTGAAGAACGACACCAATTCGGTTCGTGCCGTTGGCAATGGAAGCGGGAAGTCCGCATACAAACACAAAAATGGGTAACGTTATCAAAGAGCCGCTTCCGGACAACGTGTTAATCACGCCAGTAGCCACTCCGGCCACTAGGAATAACATCCATTCCCAAAAGGACAAGTCGATGGACCAGATATCAGGCAAAGGGTTGTACCGACAGGTGTGGGGTGTTATTTAGTGGACAATTGGCCATCGATCGTTCGCCAAATACCCAGTGGATTCCCGTCTTTCAGTTCGGCCGGGAGCGCGTCGTTTACCATGTCCTGATAACAAACATAGCGGGTAAAACGATAGATGGCTCCAGTCCCGACAGACGTCGATCGACCATCGGACGTTGCGGGAAACGGCCCCCCATGCACCATGGAATGACACACTTCTACCCCTGTTGGATATCCGTTGAGAACGATTCTGCCCACCCGCGATTGCAGGGCCGAAAGCAGGTTTGGGTTTAGAGGTAAATCGGTTGGATCGTATTGAATGGTTCCCGTCAACTGCCCTTCAAGGCCTTCAATAACATCCACCAATTCTTGGGGGGATGAATAGGTGACTAGCATGGTCGACGGCCCAAATGTTTCACTAGTCAATGACTCATCAACGAGTAGTGAAGCAGCGGTCGCGCGAAAAATGTAGGGCGCCACGCCAGCAGGATTCTTTGATTCGATCCCAACCACCGTGGAGACGGAGGCATGTGCTTTTTTAGTCGACGTAGAGGTCTGATAGGCGTTGGCGATTCCTTGGTGAAGAGCCGTTCCGCCTTTGGATGCATCCATTTGAGATGCAAAAGAGGCAATAAAGGCGTCGGAAGCTTCCCCTTCGGGCAGTAAAACCAAGCCTGGATTGGTGCAAAACTGCCCGACACCCATGCTAACAGAGCCAGCAAGGCCTGTAGCCATCGTTTCGCTGCGCGATCCAAGCGCACCTGGCAAAATCACAATAGGATTAACCGAGCTCATTTCAGCATACACAGGGATGGGTTCTCTGCGAGCGGCGGCGACCTTGGCAAGTGCGAGGCCTCCAAAGCGCGAACCGGTAAACCCAACGGCTTTGATCGCAGGATGTGAAACTAAAGGGACTCCTACCTCTTGCCCCGTACCCTGCAATAGCGAAAAGACCCCTTCGGGTAGATTACAGGCTTTTGCGGCTCGGATAATGGCCAGACCGGCCAATTCACTGACACCCGGATGGGCATAGTGGGCTATGCATACAACAGGGCAGCCGGCCGCCAATGCCGACGCGGTATCGCCCCCTGCAACGGAAAAAGCCAAAGGGAAATTGGATGCCCCAAAGACCGCGACGGGTCCAATAGGAACTTGCATGGCTCTAATATCTGGCTTTGGAACGGGGGCGCGGTCGGGAAGGGCCGTATCCAGACGAGCATCCACCCAGTTTCCGGTTTCTACCAGTCCTGCGAACATGTTTAGTTGCCCAATGGTGCGTCCTAGTTCGCCGTTCGCGCGGCCTTCAGGAAGCGCCGTTTCCAGCGGTACCCGAACGACAATGGCTGCTCTAACCGATTCCAATTCTGCGGCGATGGCGCGCAGGAAGGCCGCGCGAACAGTTCCTGAAGTCCGGCTGTACGCATAGAAAGCTCCTTTTGCTAGTTTGGCCGCACGATCGATATCGGCTGGGCTGGCAGCGAAGAACGGTTCAGGTAATTCCGCACCAGTGGCTGGATTTACTCCGAAAAACGGAGTTCCGGTTTTTTCCCCGGTAGAATGACCAATTAAAGAGGTTCCTATAAATGACATAGTATTGCTGCTGGGTTTTTGGACAACCATTGTTGCATGGTCAGCTAAAAAATGGCTCGTAGCGCGTTACGCAGACCACCTTGATCGAACGCTTGTGGGTTCAACAAAATAGGGTGTTGTGGTCGATGTTCTCTGTTGGATTCAGATGAATAGGAGGAATTCGGCGCATTCCTCACGATTTAAAACAAACCTACGCCCATTCGAATCTTTTACGCAACGCATGCTGGGCGTCGCTGGATGAAATGGGGCGCTCTTTACATGGGGCGCCCTTCAGAGGGGTGAAACAAAACGCCTTTAAGGAACACCAAACGCTTCAGACTGTTTTTTGGACCTTCGTAACCGTGGGCTCACCGTGTCAAAACAATATGTTATTTAAGTTCAAGCCAGAAATACCATCATCCGAAATAACCGACGAAAAACTGTACAATCATAGGAGACAGTTTTTGAAGGCAGGTGCTCTGGCCACGATTGGTGGATCGCTCATGCCTAGTTCGGTGCTTGCAGCTGGCAGAGCCACGTTTTTCAAAGGTCCGGACGATCTGACCCCCTACGAAGTAGTTACGAGCTACAATAACTTTTATGAGTTCGGGACCGGAAAAGATGAGCCCAAAGTGAAAGCCGCCCGCTTTAAGACGGACCCCTGGACCGTTTCGATTGAGGGTGAAGTCGAAAAGCCAAAGGTTTGGGACCTTGACGAGTTGATTGATGGCTTCACAACACAAGAGAAAGTATATCGGCACCGCTGCGTAGAAGGTTGGAGCATGGTCGTTCCATGGAATGGTTTTCCTTTGAAGGACCTTATTACTCGTCTAAAGCCTACATCCAAGGCTAAGTTTGTCGAATTCACGACGCTACATGACAGTCGCCGCATGCCCGGTCAGTTGAGCCAGGTTTTGGATTGGCCCTATGTGGAAGCATTGAGATTGGACGAAGCCATGAATCCGTTAACCCTAATGGTTACAGGGGTTTATGGTAAGATGTTGCCCCCTCAAAATGGGGCTCCGATCCGGCTTATTATCCCGTGGAAGTATGGATTCAAAGGCGGAAAGTCCATCGTCAAGATTCGTTTTACTGAAAAACAGCCTAAAACCACGTGGAGCCAAGCGATTCCCCGCGAATATGGTTTTTATGCCAACGTGAATCCCAAGGTAGACCACCCCAGATGGACACAAGCCAAAGAGCGACGCCTAGGCGAGTTTACCCGCAGGGATACGCTCATGTTTAATGGCTATACGGCAGAGGTGGAAAAACTATACGCAGGTATGGATTTGCGTAAGAACTACTAGTTGAAGCGCACTGCCCTGCACTACCCTGCACGGCAAGGCTTAGCTCCATAAGCACATTTAATCATCCAATCTAAAGTGCGCATAATGCGGCTAATCCCTGGTTTAAAAATTGTGGCGTGGACAGCAGCGCTCGCTCCGCTCGCGCTGCTCCTGTATCAGATATACCAGTTCACACTGGGGCTTCTGATCCTGAATGACCCCGTGGAATTAATACAGCACCGGACGGGTATCTCGGCGCTCATTCTGCTCTTTATTACGCTATCTATTACGCCGCTACGGAGAATAACGGGGTGGAATCCGCTGATCAAATTCAGACGATTAGCCGGCCTATTTGCGTTCTTTTACGCCACCTTACATGCCTTCAGCTACTTTGTCTTTGACCATTCCATGGATTTTAGCTCTATTTGGGCCGATGTAATTGAACATCCCTGGGTCTGGGTCGGCTTTCTGGCGTTTCTTTTTCTAATACCCCTCGCTTTGACCAGCACGACGGGGTGGATTCGGCGCATGGGAGGAAAAAACTGGACCCGACTGCACAAGCTCATCTATCTGATCGCGCCGATGGGGGTATTGCACTTTATATGGCTCGTCAAAGCCGATGTGACGGAACCAGTTATCTATGCGGTTATTCTGGCCGCCATTCTGGCGGCCAGAATCCTAATCAAACCCAAAACCAAGTCAGCGACAGCGCCCATCGGACGCCCAACGCCTCGTTCGACTTCTTAGGTTGCCGGCCCGAGGGTGAGCACGTGATCTTTAGACTTTGAAATAGATCTTTCTGCGGTCCAGAACGATGGCAATCACGGCCCAAAACGTGACGAACAAGATGCCGAATACGAACGATGCAAACTCCGGTGAACCCGGCATAGCGTTGTACAAAAAGGCCTTCAGGGAGGTCCCATCACTCATTGTAATGAGTCCCATCGCGCTAGCCATCATGCCCGAAGCCACAAACGCGAAGATGGCGTTTCTACCATAAGCCACGAATGGATACGCCCAATTTTTAAAGCCCTTTATGTCGAGGGCGTGAAACAGAATGGACAGGGTCATCAACGCCATTCCAGCCGTAAAGACCGTGTACGAGCTGGTCCAAAGATTTTTGTTGATTGGAATCCAAATACTCATCACCAGACCTAATCCCAACAACCATCCAGCGGTAACAAAAGTGCCGTTGAGCGCCACGGATGCGTCCTTGCCATGTTTGGTCAACCATTGTCCAGCCAAAATGCCGAGAAGCACCGAGCAGGTCGCTGAAATCGTCGAAATAAATCCTTCCGGGTCAAAAGACCAGATAAGGAGGTCATTTGCGTCACGAAGTTGTCTTGCACTCCACGTGTGCGATCCTAAAACATGGTAGTCTATGTAGAACGCCCAGTTTGAAAAGAGCTCGTTCAACGGGGTATCTAGGGTCGGAAAGCCACGAGAAAGATCCGGCATTCCGAACCCTGGAATCGGGATTAGCTGCATCCAAACGGCGTAAACGGCCAAGAGGCCGAACGTCCATTTTAAAATGGCGGAAGGGCTTGGGGTCAAAAAATAGATTCCTGAGGCCAAAAAATAACACCAGGCAATACGGACCAACACGCCCGGGATTCGAATGCCCAAAATGCGCGAAAACAGCGGATCTACGAACCCATTCAGGGCCAAACCCGTCACAAAAAGGAGAACTCCAGCGCCAAATATGCCCCACCATCGTTTGGAATTTTGAGTACCTGCCAGTAATACCACAGCGCCCAACATCCCGCCGACGTATCCAATGCGGTGCAAAATGGCCCCCATATTCAGGACCTCAAGGTTGGTCCAAAAGACGCCTGTCCAAGTAGAACCCCAATACCCAAGAAGCATTAAGGCAGCCGACCTTCGAGCCACATGTCCAAACAATTCGGCTCGAGAAGCACCTTGGGCCAATCTTTTTGGAAAAGAAAACATCATGGCGATACCCACCATGAATAGAAAAAACGGGAATACGAGATCCGTAAAGGTCCACCCGTTCCACGCTGCATGTTCGAGCGGCCAATAAATAAAACTCCACGAGCCTGGATTGTTGACCAAAAGCATGGCGGCAATGGTCAGGCCACGAAGAGCGTCGAGCGAATCGAGGCGTTTAGAAGGGAATATGGTGTTCACGTTGGCTCCGTTTACAGGCATCGACGGCTGTGTTCGACAGCGAGTACCTTTCTCAAGTTCTTGTCGGACACTTGAACATTCTATCGATGACAGTCCAGAAAATTGGGTAGATTAGCGCACGGCCATCCTTTCGGCTATCGATGCTCCATCTGTGAAAGCGTCGGGAGCCATTTTAAGAAAGCTTCATCATAGATACGTCACGTGTGGCCCGTCGTTTTTAATCTTTTAGGTTGTTTCCGCTCATGAAAAAAGCTTTTTTATCCTTCCTAATGAGTTTTGCTCTCATTGGTGTCGCTTTTGGTCAAAATCATTATGAGCGGTTTGACGCTCTGGATGTGGAATCCTATTCGTTCGATTTGAAGATTAACGATCTCAATGACCGGATTGAGGGCGAGGCCATCGTAGAAATTCGATTTAAACAGTCGCTTACCAGCTTTCAATTGGACCTCGCCAACGTGAATGCAGAAGGGAAGGGGATGAAAGTAAGTCGCTTGACTTCGTCTGATGGAAGTCCCGTCTCATTTTCCCACGAAGGAGACCACCTAACCATCAATTATGAGGCGTACACAGGAGACCGCGAGGCTTTTGATATTGAATATGCCGGCGTGCCAGCCAACGGATTGGTTATTGCGAAGAATAAGTACGGGGATCGCACATTTTTTGGCGATAACTGGCCCAACAGGGCCCATTTCTGGCTTCCAACGGTCGATCATCCATCGGACAAAGCCCTTGTGGCATGGTCCATAACTGGTCCCAATCATTACCAGGTCATTGCCAACGGATATCTAGTTGAAGAAACCGACCTAGACGATCATACCCG
>CALEEY010000299.1 GCA_937877085.1 uncultured Bacteroidota bacterium | reverse complement strand
AAAGTTAACATCCATCATCCTGCGCTCCATTTCTAGGTCAGAATCGGCAATAGAAGTTCGCTGGCCTATCCCCGCATTTAGAATGATGGAATCTAGCCTAGAAAACCGATTCAACACGGCATCAAATGCCGGCTGGTGCGTCTCGTATTTCGTTACATCAAGGGGCAGGATCAAGTGATCCTCCGGACGTTGACACTGGGCTAGGACGGCTTCCAATTGGTCTTTTCTACGCGCCGAAAGCACCAAAAGCGCGCCCTGTGAAGCCAATTCAACCGCCAAAGCAGCCCCAATGCCACTCGAAGCTCCGGTAATCCATACGACTTTTCCTTGGTATTGCATTTTAGAGGCTACAGATTTGGGTTAAGGATCGGGATTCACCAGGACACCCTCGGTGGATACAAAAGTAAAGCAGCTGCGGCAAACAACATGCTGGTGGTCTAAAAGTAAATCAGCATCAGCAAAGGACAAGTTGGGAATAAAAAGAAGAGGGCGGTGGGGCAAAAAGAAGAGGGCGGTGGCTGCTATCGCAGCCACCGCCCTCCCATATTTTCCTCAGCTTAACCCCTCAGCTTGTCGCCAGAACCGAGCGTTTAAACATGACCGGCACCCAATTCCCGTCAGGTACTCCAATCTGAACCAATTCCCAACTGGCATCATACCCTTGAATCAATTCCCGAAGTCGTTGAATCTTGAGCGACGTGTCAAAGCCGCCTTGTGACCAATCAAATGATTCGAGCCTGTAATTCATCAGGCGTCTAACGCCGTTGACTGTAACTTCAACATCAACGGTCTGATTGCTTTGTAAACTTGGTACCTGAATGCAAATCTGTTTCATGGCCGTTGGGGTTAAAATGATCGGTTACTTTCAAAAAAGCGTTCCGACAAATTAACGGTTAAGCGTGAGACATACTTCCGTGTACTACGTTTTCTGTAACCACATGACCATCAAAGAGATGGATAACTCGCTGGCTGTATTCAGCATCAGACGGAGAGTGAGTTACCATGGCAATGGTAGTTCCCGCTTGATTGAGCTTGGTAAGGAGGTTCATAACTTCCTCTCCGTGCGTGGAATCCAAGTTACCCGTTGGCTCATCCGCCAAAATCAATTTAGGACCAGCTACAACGGCTCGGGCAATGGCCACACGCTGTTGTTGTCCACCTGATAATTGCTGTGGGAAGTGCGTCTGACGGTGCAAGATCTGAACTGAATCTAGCGCTGCGTGAACACGTTGTTTGCGCTCTTCACTAGGCATTCCCAGGTAAAGAAGGGGCAATTCGACGTTTTCGTACACGTTCAACTCGTCAATCAAATTGAAGCTCTGAAACACGAAACCAATGTTGCCTTTACGAAGCTGGGCGCGCTGACGCTCACTCAACTTGGACACTTCCGTATCTAAAAACCAATATTCCCCGTCTGTTGGGTTGTCCAGCAAACCCATAATGTTCAACAATGTGGATTTACCACATCCAGAGGGACCCATGATGGATACGAATTCCCCTTCTTTAATCTCAATATTGACACTATTGAGAGCCGTGGTTTCGACTTCTTCCGTCAAATAGGCTTTTTTAAGGTTTTTTGCTTTGATCATTTCCGTATGCTGTTTGGTCTTCCAGGCTAAATGAATTTGAGTTTGGTCCCTCTAGCGTATGTATATCGAATAGACACCCTTAAGAGTTACAAGGTTGGCATGCTATTTAAAAACGAGTCGATCGGCATCGCCGCAGGTATCGTATGAGGATGTCACGACGCGCTCTCCGGCACTAAGCCCTTCCAGCACCTCATAAACTTCTAGATTTTTACGTCCCAGCTTAATGGTCCGTTTGATGGCAAATTCGCCAGAAGGATCGACAACGTAGATCCAATTGCCGCCGGTAGCTTGAAAAAAGCCCCCCATTGGAACAACGTTGGCGTCCAACGGATCGCTCATTTCTAGACGGAATCGAACCGTCTGGCCGCGGCGAATCGATGCCGGATCGCCACCTACGAAATCAAGGTCGATTTCAAAACGGCTGTTGGCCACTTCGGGATAAACCCGTCGAACCACCATTTCGTATTCCGTGCCGGCAATTCCCGTCGTAACGGCCTTCTGTCCACGTTTTACTTTGCTAATATGGAACTCATCAATGCCTGCACGCACTTTGACACCATCTAGCATATCGATTTGGCCAAAACGGAATCCAGAGTTTTTCAGCTCGCCTAATTCTGCATTGAGCTGGGACAACTGCCCGGCAACAGGGGCCCGCAGGGTAAGATTGGCTAGTCGTTCATTAATAATTTCAAAGTTGGCTTCCATTCGGCCAACGGCATCTTCCATTTGGTCAATTTGAATTCGTTGACGAAGGCTATCTGAACGGTAGGAACGTAGCGTCAAATCTCGGCGATTTACGGTGTACTCGTATTCATCATTTGTACGCTCGTATTCGGCGCTTGAGATCATTTTTAGGTCATACAAAGGCTTCAAGCGGTCTACTTCGCGTTTCAAACGACGGATATTGTAGTCCATATCGGTGATTTGTTGACGCATATTCAAATTCTGCTGGTCAACTCGGAATCGGCTGTCTTCCAATCGGTTGTGTTGCTCGATGCGCTGCGTTTCAGTCTGCAACAAGCTAAGTTGAAGCGTATTGTTGGAAAGCCGGAGCAGAGGCTGGCCTTTTTCAACCGCTTCTCCTTCCAAAACAAATATTTCTTCGATTCGTCCACCTTCCACGGCATCTAGAAATACGGTAGTTTCAGGCTCTACGTTGCCAGTTGCTGGAATATTTTCCTGGAAAGGTCCAAACGTAACTTCGGAGATCGTAACCCTTTCCAAATCTACATTGAGCTTTCTCCCTCCAGAAGTAGAACTAATTCCCCAGATTACCAGAAGGATAAAGACGACGGCGCCGCCGATCATTCCGATCCTTTTTAAGGTCCAGGTTTTCTTCTGAATTTTACGATCCATCCCTTCTCCACCACCCATACCGGATGAGGCAGAGGGAGTAGATTTGCTTGATCCACGCGGAGACATGAGCGTGTCAATGGAGGACTGTTTTTTTGGTGAAGTAGCGTCAGTCATTTTTCAACATGGGTGATGGCTTGGTGCCCTTTAGAAGCTTGGTACTTCACGTAAAACCAGGTAGAGTTGTTGCATTAATGATAAAGATTAGGTTGTAAGTCATTATTTACACCCCATGAATGGGGTTTTCGATTGTATTTTGAGTCCAGATGTTATCACGAGAACAATAGTAATGAGCAGAATAGTTCGAACAGGCGATACGCCCGCCAAAACTCGGAATGCACACCGCCGATCCTGTGCAGAAGTCATTCGGTTAATGGCTCAAAAGAGCACGTTTGACGACGAAGCAAAGGATATGGCGGCCTTTTTGGTTTTTAGTTTACGCGGCATAGGGGAGACCATAGAGGGTAGTGCCGGAGTGTGGGACGAGCGAAATTATTGGAAGAAGGCGGAAGCCCTTCGCCACAAGTGGCGCTGGACCACGGATAAAGCTGAAGAGTTGGGAATTTTAGTGGTGGAAGGAAAGTGGCAATTAATTGCCCCACAAATCATTGAATTGATCCCACACTTTTCCGATGTTACCATTGCTACTATTACCAGAAGCCCAGACTGGTGGGTAGGAGCCAGGCGCGCCTTGCAGAAAGAGTTTGCAGATCGAGCGGCCAAATAAATTTTAGCACACAGGCAACCGTGATGATAAAAAATCGCTCCACATTAAAAGCGGGTACTTTACTCATTTCACCGCCCATGCAAATGGATATCCATTTCCGTCGCGCGGTGGTGCTTTTATGTGAGCATTCCGAAACAGGCAGCTTCGGATTGATTTTGAATCGTTCGCTGGCACTCGTTATGGAGCAAATCTTCAATGACCTTCCCGGATTTGGCGAAGAAATCGGATGGGGCGGACCTGTTCAGCCCGAGACGCTCCACTTCATCCACCGGCTTCCAGAACAGATCGAGGGCGGGGTACAGATTCAAGAAGCCGTTTTTTGGGGCGGGGACTTTGAGCAGGTTAAAAAAGGAGTTCAGTCAGGAGACGTCAATCCGAACGACATTCGGTTCTTTTTGGGCTATACCGGGTGGTCTTCGGGGCAATTAGCCGAAGAAGTTGACCAAGGGGGATGGATTTTGTCCGTTTCCGACGAGGACACGGTGTTTGATATGGCCGAAAGCGCCGTTTGGAGACAAACGCTAAAGCAATTGGGCGGCTCCTATACCATCCTGGCCAACTATCCAGAACATCCGAGTTTGAACTAGGATTAGGCACGCTAATACGTCAATCAGCCTTTAGAAGGTCGCTACCTGATCTTTAGTTTCGTTTCACCCTCCTAGCGCGTAGGGTATCAGGAAGGAGGGCGTCAGTTACTGTTTCCTATCAGGCGGAAAAATTCTGAACGCGTGTGAACGTTTTCGAGAAACGGACCCGACATCGAACTCGTCGTAGTGACTGAATTCTGCTTTTGTACGCCGCGCATGACCATGCACAAGTGGGTTGCTTCAATTACTACAGCAACGCCCTGAGGTTGAAGGGCGTCGATAATCGCATCCCGAATTTGTAGGGTTAAGCGCTCTTGAACCTGCAATCGACGAGCAAACACATCGACCACTCGTGGAATCTTGGATAGCCCCACAATGCGACCATTGGGGATGTATGCAACGTGGGCTTTTCCAAAAAATGGCACCATGTGGTGCTCGCACATGCTGTACAACTCAATGTCTTTGACTAGGATCATTTCGTCATAAGACTCTTCGAATACAGCGCTCCGAAGAATTTCCGCGGCATCCTGGCCGTATCCTTGGGTCAAAAAAAGCATCGCTTTGGCCACGCGCTCAGGAGTTTTGAGCAATCCTTCCCTTGTGGGATCTTCACCAATGACCTTTAAGGTGGATTCGACGGATTGGCTTAGACCTTCAACGGCGTCGGAGTCGTACCGAAGTTCGTGGGAAAATAGTCGGTTGTTATGCATGGGATTTGATTTATCTGGGGCCTATAGGTTGCCGCGATACTCAACAACGTTACGCGCCGTTTCAAACAATTTGATGGAAGTTAACTTTCCGCCCTTAATGTGTGGCTCCATCTGATTCCAAAATGCGACCACCAAATTTTCTGAGGACGGAATAACACCTTTTAAGAACGGGACATCCAGGTTAAGATTAGAGTGGTCGCACAGATCGATAACCCGTTCCTGAATTATTTTTTGTAAATCGGCTAAATCCATAACGTACCCTGTTTCTGGATTCGGTTCGCCGACCACGGTAACCTCTAATTCATAATTATGACCGTGCCAGTTGGGGGAATTACATTTTCCAAACGTGGCGCGATTCCACTCATCCGACTTTGACGGATTGTGGAGCCTGTGGGCCGCGTTAAAATGGGATTTGCGGGTTACATAGACGAGGGGCATGTCGAAACAACTATTGAATGGAGAACGACTAATTCCTAAAGGCCTGTTTACTACAGGTCTAGTTCCTGAATCGTTCCGTGTAAGGAGGTGGGAGTTTGCTCTTCCCCAAACCTATATTCCCTGATGGAAACCACGCATTCTCCGACTGATCAGACTGATTCAAAAATGGCACCAGCTTCCAAAACACTTTTTGAGCGAATCGCAGACAAAGAAATCCCCGCGGATTTCCTCCACGAAGACGATCTGTGCATCGCATTCCGAGATATAAACCCGCAGGCGCCGGTTCATTTTTTGGTCGTTCCACGAAAGCCCATCCCAACCCTGGACGATTTAACAAAAGAAGACCAAAACTTGATGGGTCATTTATTCTTAGTTGCCCAAAAAGTCGCTGCGGCCCAAGGACTTACCGGCGGATACAGGGCTGTATTCAACTGTCGCGAAGACGCGTTTCAAACGGTACCTCATGTACATTTACACATTCTGGGCGGACGAAAAATGGGTTGGCCCCCCGGTTGACCGTATGAGCACTTGTTTCATCTATCCTAAGATCTCGCAGTGCGCATGAATTGCCGCCTATTCCAAGTCTTTTTGTTTTGGATGGCGGTTGGCTGCCTAGTAGGAAGCGTTTCCGTCCATTCCGTGCAAGCCCAAAATAGGTTGGAGGCTGGTTTTGCCCGAGACATCAACCGCTATCTGTGGACATCCGAAGCGACCGTGAGCGTGCCCATTGCGAAGTGGCAGCTGGATTTTCAGAACCGTTTTCGATCGGATGCCTTTCTGCTATTCAATGACAAACTTTCCTTTAGAGATGAGAACAAGCTCCAATTTAGGGGCCACCGGAACCTAGGAGGTCGTGCCACGGACTTGGTGGTCGCGGGGCGGGCGGATTGGTTTAGCTTGAGTCGGGTATTCAGGCAGGACAGTTGGATTGGTATTCGATACCACGGGCTTAACGGGTTTTGGGTGGAGCCGGTGGTTGGATTGGCCATCGATTCAAGGCCTGGTATTGGTCAAAATGCGGCCTCAGCCCCGATACGAACGGATATTGGACCGGGGTTTGGGTTGCAGTTTGGGGTTCCAGCATCTGATTTTTCCGGCTATTTAGTAGAAGCGTCAGGGCAAGCTCAATTTGAGCAAACGGCGCCGCGAGTTGGCCGGCTCATGCGAACGGAAATGGCGGCGCGCCGACTCTTTCAAAACACCTCTATTCGAACCATGATTCACGGGGCCACCGTTAGAAGAGATGCCTACCAAACCGCTTCATTCTTGAATCGAGAGGATGCCGCTGGTCGTCAATCGGAAACGGTCGAATCCACCCGAAGCGATACCCTCAACGTATTTCTGGAGGTGGAATCCAAGATTGCGAATCCCGTTTGGATTACGGGTGGCATTGATGTTTCAACCAACTCGCGATCGGTTCAAACGCTTCGAGCCCCCAGCGATGCGCTGTTTTTCGATTCTAATTTTAATCGCCGTACGGTGGAAGCTACGTTGGCTGCCCGCTATGAACGGGGGGATACGCGCCTGCGAGTCGCGGCGGTTGCCGGCGCCGAAGTTGAACGTCGAAGACTTGACAATGCAGACGAATTGCCCGCCGTACAGGCCGCTCAAAAATTGAGCCTGCTTCGTCAAGCGGACAACGAGAGGGGATATTTTGCCCTCCAACAGTCCATGCAAGCGTCAGTGAGTCGATGGTGGCAAGTTCAATTCGATGGTTCGGCCAACATCCTTCGACACGATACCCCCGAAGTGAATCCAGATGACCGAGATGAACTCCAGATTAACGCACAAATTGGGTCGCGATTTAAAATCAGGGAGGGCCTAAGCGTATCTGTTCAGATACTTGGATCCAGGTTTCACACGGTATATATCAAGGCCGATCGATCCGCTGAAAATAACGTACAGCGCTCCCTCCGATATCGTCCGTCGGTCGAATGGAAACCAGGAAAAAATACGAAAGTCAAGGTTGGGAGCGAAGTAAGGGCCACCTACACCGTCGACGATTTTGTACTTCCGGGACGTCGCCCCACCGACCAAGCAGCACGAGAAATGAGGCACGAAGTCGATTTGGAGCACGCCTCGGAGTCTGGGGTCCGCTTTTTCCTGAATACGAGCTACTCCGATCTTCGACTGGGCCGATTTTTAGATAAAGTGTTTGCCGAAATACCCTTTGACACGCTAAGAACATATAGCGGATGGGCTAGAATCCAATCGGGAGCTAAGATTCAAGCCGAATTAGGTCTTCGATTTTTTATTCGGACCGATTTCGATCGATCAGCTTCCGTTCGGTACCGGCTTCCCTCGACCGATCAGGAAACGTCCATTTCGAGAATGGGACGAACGAGGATCGATCAAATCGGTCCGACCACCGCCATTTCATGGTATATGAGGTCCGATGCGCTACTTCGCATTGAAGGGTGGGCGATGATTCAAAAAATTTCTCATACATTGTATGGAGCGCTTCCTGAAGGCTTAGGCCCCACGATTCGAAAAGCGGCAAGCAAAGGTCGAAGGAGTGTGATCCCGAACTTGTCGGTCTCTATTCGGTGGACGTGGTAGGTATCGAACGTGTCCGATGGGCCGGCATAGCGAAGGGAATAGCTCGAAAAAGATCTTTACCTTGAGGGAGCAAGCGTAATTTATGATTCGGATAGGAGTCACTGGCGGGATTGGAAGCGGGAAATCAACGTTTTGCACACAGCTATATCGGTTTGGTGCGGAACTGTTTAATGCCGACTCTGAAGCAGCGCACATCATGGAATCAAACCCCGAAGTGCAGGCGCAATTAAAAAGCCTTTTGGGAGACGAATCGTATGATTCGGATGGGAAGATCAATCGGGCTTTTATTTCACAAATAGCATTTTCAGATCGGAAAGTGCTGGACGCGATTGGAAAAATAGTTCATCCCCTCGTCCAAGAGGCCTTTGCCGCGCGCGCCGCCATTGCCGAACGAAGTGGATGCCCCGCCATTGTCCGTGAGGCCGCCGTGAATCCCGATGCAATGGCTCGGCAACAGCTGGATATAGTCGTTAGTGTGTTGGCGGACAATGAGTTACGAATGAAGCGAGTCATAGAACGTAGTCAACTTACCCGGCCCGAAGTGCAGGCCCGAATGGCGGCTCAGCCCTCCAATGAGGAGTATGCATTGGGGTCTGACCAGGTCATATGGAATAACGGATCCTTGGCTGAGTTGGCCGACCTGGCCGAACGTTTTTGGAAGGCAAACATCTACACATGAGTTCTTTACGGGACATCATACCTATTGGGCCCAGCATACCAAGGCGGGGCGGTCGGTTTTCCCAATCGTTTGGCCAAAATGTGCTGGCGCTATTTGGGTGGAGGATCGTGGGTGAGATATCGGACAAGCCCAAGATGGTTATGATTGCAGGTCCACACACGTCTAACTGGGATTTTGTACTGGGCGTTTTATGTCTTCTTTCGCTTGGCCTTCGTGTCCGATGGATTGGAAAACATACCATCTTTGTCGGCCCTTTTGGCGTGTGGCTACGTTATTTTGGAGGCATACCTGTCAATCGATCGAATCCAGGGGCACTATTCAGAGATATTCTGAAAGGATTTGAGAAAAACGATGCGTATATCTTCGCCTTATCGCCGGAGGGTACGCGATCTAAGGTTGTCCAATGGAAACCTGGTTTTCATAGAATTGCGCGAGGAGCCAATGTGCCTTTGTTGCTGGTAGGACTGGATTTTCGTCTAAAGGTGGTTCAATTTGGTCCGGTCTTCGAAACCTCTGACAACTTCGAGTCCGATGTTACGCTCCTAAAATCCCATTTCATGACCATTTCCCCAAAGCATCCTGAATTGTTTTAGCCTAAGGACGGCGCATTTTAAGCCCACGGTCTATTTAATTCGTCCGTCTGTTTGCCGATTACCCTATTGAAAAGGGCTCGCTTTCTGAACCATCCAACCATCGAGATGGCAAGGCTATTATCTCTTTATGGAAAAACTGTTACACTCGTAACAACCGTTTTCATCGTGTCATTCGCGGTGTTGACGCTCGCTTTTTTGTCGATTTCCGCTTCCGAAGAACGCGATAAAGTTCGGGATCTCGAAAAAACAATTCTTTTAGCCAATTCCTATGTCCGTGATTTCATCATCACACGGGACCCTTCCGACGCCAAAGAAACCGAGCTGATTCTCCAACAAGCAGACAAGCTCGTTGAAGAAGGTATTCGGGCTAAAAATTATCAGCGCCTCCACAATGAAGTGCTCATGTATTTGCACTCGATCAACAATCTGATTACAATTTTCCAAGAGCAGGGATTTAACGAAAACGATGGACTCGAGGGGCAAATAAAGATTCTTTCGGCTCGAATGGAGCTCAAAATGAAGGAATCGGGGCAAATGAAAGCGTTGGTCAACCAATCTGAAGCTCGCCGGCTCGAACAGGAATTTTTACTGCGCGGAAGGGAAGAAACGGTTACTGCTTTTCACGCTAGTATTGATCAGATGATGCAGGAACTGAACAAAGGCAGCATGGATGGCAGCGAGCTTGCTTCTCTTTTTGCCGATATCTCAGAGTACCAACATAATTTCGACAAGCTTGTCTCCCTTAGAGAAAGGACAGATTGGACCCGCGAGCAGCTTAATTACTTTAGAGAGGCTATTGGCGGGACGCTTCAAGAGGTCACTTCGGCCGAGCAAGTTCGGGCACGGCTTTATCTTTGGTCTGCTCTTGGATTGATCCTGTTTGCTTTTGTTCTTGGGACCGTGTATTCCATGATGGTGGCGCACAGCGTATTGAAGCCCTTGGAATACCTGAGAGGAGTCGTACGCCGAGTCGCAGATGGCGAAGACCTCGAAATGATCTCTACCCATGAAACAGGAGATCTCGCCGAACTTGCCCATGCATTTGCCGAGGTTTCCCAGCAAGTGAAGCTTAGAAAAGCGGCTGAAAAAGATTTACAAGAGTCTAAAGAAGCTATTCAGCAGTACGCCAATGAGTTAGAAAAACGGACCGAACAGCTTGATTTAGCTGTTTTGGACATTGGTTCGGCTAAGTCCGAGGCTGAAGTCGCGTCGAAACGAAAAGCTGAGTTTTTAGCCAGCATGAGCCATGAGATACGGACGCCACTCAATGGCATCATTGGAATGACGAGCCTTCTCAATACCGAAGAGATGGGTACCGATCAGAAGGAAATTGTGGATGTCATTCGGACGAGCGGCGAATCTTTGCTCGGTCTGGTCAATCACATTCTGGATTTTTCAAAAATCGAAGCTGGAGCGGTCGTTTTAGAGTGCGAGGAATTCGATCTAACGCAGTGTATTGAAGATTCGATCTCGCTCGTTTCCAGACCGGCAGCCGAGAAGGGCCTAGATGTCTCTTTCCTGATGGACACCGACGTGCCTCGGCAGATTATAGGTGACAGTGCCCGCCTTCGGCAGGTATTGGTCAATCTGGTTGGGAACGCGGTAAAATTCACCAATGAAGGTGAAATCCAAATTGCTGTAACGACCTCAAAGTCCACTGCAAGTTCGTCCCAAATCTATTTTGAAGTCATTGATACCGGGATTGGAATTGATCCGGAGAAATTGAATTCGATTTTAAATCCGTTCACGCAAGCCGAAACGTCAACGACACGTCGGTACGGCGGAACGGGATTAGGACTCAGCATTAGCCAGGGATTGGTGTCCTTGATGGGGGGGAACTGACCATTGAAAGCAAGGTCGGGCAAGGATCGAAATTCGGATTTGGAATTACTTTTATCAGGTCGGACCAATCCGTTGAACCGGAAAACGGTCTGGATTTTGGCGGTCAAAAAGTGCTTGTCTTAAATGAATCCCCCATGTTTGGGAAATCGCTATCGGCTGCACTGCAATGGTTTGGAGTAACGACGGTAGAAACCCCAGACGAGGAAGAAGCTTCCCGACTATTGCAATCGGGTACTTATCTGGCTGCGTTTATCAATGAAGGCAAACATGGATTTGACGGAGTTGCGGGTGTAGCCATTGCAGGTATGCTGTGCGAAGCCTCCCCGGCAACGCCTGTAGTTGTGCTTCGCCACATCAACCAACAAATGCTTTCAGGAACCAAAAGGTGCCTTTTGAAACCGATACGGCGAACGGCGCTACGGGATGTGTTGCTTAAGGTAGCTGAGAAATCAGGAACTCCGACTTCGAGCTACACCGCAGGAGACGCCTTGCCAGCGCGGCCCCTAGATTCCTCGACTGAAGCCGCCTCCCGAAACGGTCATGTGAAACGGGATGTCAAACCGGAAGACCGCTCCGCACTCAAGTCTGTAAAGCAAACCGTATTACTTGTCGAAGACAATATCGTAAACCAAAAAGTGGGCGTTCGCATGCTCCGGAATCTGGGCTGCGAAGTAGACGTGGTGGACCGAGGGGACAAAGCGGTTGACGCCGTTCAAAGCGGAAAATACGGAATCGTATTTATGGACGTGCAAATGCCTGAAATGGATGGATTGGAGGCCACATCGCTTATTAGATCCCTAGGCGACATAACCCAACCCACCATTATTGCCTTGACGGCCAACGCTACAACAGAGGATCGAACCAAGTGTTTGGCAGCGGGCATGGACGATTATGCGTCCAAGCCAGTCAATTCGCAGACGCTCGAATCGCTCCTCGCGCGGTGGAGCCAAGAACCCAGCCGGGCCCTATCGAAGGAAGCGAAAACCGCCTCCCCGCGCTAATCCTTTACGGATTACTCTTTGCTGGGGACAGAAGAAAGCGCGCTTTTTTCAACCCGGATCTTGGTGTTGGTATCTACCTGAACCAATACCGAAGTGTCATCTACCTGCGTTACGGTGCCGTGGATACCACCAATCGTGACCACTTTGTCGTTTTTCTTGACCGCTTCGATCATTTTTTTGCGGTTGTCTTCTTTCTTTTTCTGGGGGCGAATAATGAAAAAGTAAAAGACGATGAAAATCAGGATGAGCGGCAAAAACATGGCCAAAGGATTGGCCGTTTCGCCAGCGGGAGCTCCAATCAGGAAAAAGTTATACGGAGTCATAGTCTAGACAGAGTGATTTTAATGTGAGACTAAGATACATCGGAGAAACAAATATCGCTCGTTGGAAGATCTAGATGAGCGGGATAGTCACATTTTTTGCTCCGTGTGGCCAAAAAAAGTTTGGTCCACAAAAAAGGGCAAGCTTACCGTATCGCGATGCTCAACCTCTTACCGCTGCTGCCTTCCGGCCCTGACGGAGTTCAGAGGGAGCTATCCGTACGGGACTTGCCCTTTGGATGCGTCTCAACAATACCCGAAGGTCTTGGTTCCGACATTTTCTGCTTAAATTGCTGTTCTTCTCTTTGTTCACATATTTTCAATTCAACTCCACATGGCCTGGCTTTTAGTTGTCTTGTCCTTGGTTTATACCATCCCATTTCTGGCATTTTCGATTGGCCATTATCGAATATTCCAGTGGAACGATCCGGCAGGCCCGGGCCGTTTACGGTCTTTATTGGCATTTTTACTTGGTTTTTCTCCCAAACAGCTGAGTGCCGGTGCCATCCTGGCCAAGCTGACCTCGATTCCCAAAATCCCATCCATTTCAGTCATAATCGCGGCCAGGAATGAGGAGAAATACGTAGGAGATTGCCTGCGTTCCCTCACCAATCAAAGCATCCCTTTGGAAATAATTTTGGTGGATGACGGCTCCGAAGACGACACTATTGCGGTTGTTAAGTCTTTTGGGGACGCTGTCACACTGATTCATCTAGAATTCGGACAGGGTAAAAAGGCAGCGATTGAAGTTGGTGTCTTGGCGGCTAGCGGAGATATTATGCTATTTACGGATGCCGATTCAACCGTTTTGCCAACGTGGGCTGAAACCTTGCGCAAAGAATTTACGGAGGAAGTCGCCTTCGTAGCGGGCCCGGTTGTGTTTGATAGTGGACCCCGGTTTTTTGACAGAATTGTGGCGTTAGAGTGGACGGGGCTGATGGGAATTGCGGCAGGCGCCATAGGTATTGGAATACCTTTGAATTGCTCTGGAGCCAACATTGGGTATCGAAAATCGGTGTTCAACGAAGTGCAAGGCTTCAAGGGACTGGCGCATTTATCCTCCGGGGATGACGAATTGATGATGCAGCGAATTGCCTCCAAGACCAAGTGGAAAGTGGTGTTCACGACGTCTCGGGAGGCTATTGTTACTACCAAAGCTCCCCAAACTGTAAAGGAATTCATGTCCCAACGCATTCGGTGGGCATCTAAAGGAGCCTATTATAGTCGGAAGTGGCATGTAGCAATGAACCTAGGATTTTGGCTGTACTACGTGTCTATTCCCGTAGCCGGCTTGGCCAGTATTTGGGTCCCAGAACTAAGGATGGCCTTTTTTGCCGGGCTGGGTATGAAAATAGTGGCTGAATTGAGTTTACTGGCGCAAAGCACGTCGTTCTATGATCGAAAAGCCCTCATGCGAGACTACGTGTGGGCCCTCCCTTTTCAAATAGTTTATGTTTTGTGGGCCGGTGCGGCTGGTTTCTTCGGAAATTATGAGTGGAAATCGCGACGGCTGGAACGATGACCCTCTCCGGCCATATCGCGCCAGCTAGCTTTCGGCATCCGTCATCCCACGGTTGGATATCCAGGCTAGGGCCGGGTTGGTTCGTGCCCTGGGAGGTCGTCGACGGCGCGTCCCTCGATCTGGAACCAGAAAGCAAGGAGAGCCCTTCGTCAGCGACCCGTACAGTCTATCTGACCTTTGACGACGGTCCTGGACCCAATACGCACCGGATTTGTCAACCCCCCATCAAAATGGACGTCGCGAAATCTCTGAGGTTGAAGGGCGATAACACAGGGACTCCAGCTGCCGAAAGTTTAAAGCGGCGACCTATACGATCCCAACGGGATCCACGTCCACATTCATCCGGTATGTGGTCGGCAGCGTCCCGAGCGCCTTATTGGCGCTAAAAATGGCCTTTCGAACGTGACTAGCAGGCACATCCAACGGGATTTTTAACAGGATCTGATGCCGGAATCGGGTTTTTAGCTTGTGTACAAAGGCTGGAGAGGGGCCTAGTCGGTCCACTACTTTTAGTCTAGAATCAATACACGCCCGCCACTTTTCCGCCAAATCTCTCGTTTTATCGTCTTCTGGGCCGGAAAAGGTAATGGAAACGAGTCTGCCAGCGGGCGGATAGCCCAACGAGGTACGGGATTCCAAGGCATATTTCGCAAAGCCTGCGTAGTCGTGCCGAATAGCAAATTGGATGATAGGATGTCCCGGTTGGCGAGACTGCAAAATGACCTCTCCGGCCAGGTTAGATCGACCCGACCGACCAGCCACTTGCGTCAACAACTGGAAGGACCGCTCTTCCGCCCGAATATCGGGCAGCAGCAGACCCGCTTCGGCTTGAATAATGCCCACCAAGGTCACTTTTTCAAAATCTAGTCCTTTGGCCACCATTTGAGTACCCAAGAGGACGTCCGCCTTTCCTTTGCCAAACTGGTCTAGAATGGTGTGATGCGAATCTTTTCCAGAGGTGGTGTCCAAATCCATTCGGAGTTGTCGAACGGATGGAATCTTGGATTGGAGCTCTTCCTCAAGACGCTGTGTGCCGGTGCCGGCGTAGTCTAGCGTGGGTAGTTTACACGACCCGCACAGATGCGGGACGCGCTCCGTTCGTCCGCAGTAGTGGCACCTCAGGTGATGCAGGGGCTTGTGGTACACCAGACTAACCGAACAGTCGGGGCACTCTGGCACCCACCCGCACGAAGTGCACTCCATCACCGGAGAAAATCCGCGGCGATTAAGCAGGAGAATGGTTTGTTCATTCTTTTCTATTCGCTGCTCAATCGCTTCGATTAGACGAGGAGAAAGGGCTTCCTTCTTTTGAAAAAGAGCCTTTTCATTGCGAAGGTCCACAATCTGAATTTTCGGTAACTGCGCCGGAGTTCCATTGATGGGAACTCGTTCGGGCATACTCAACAGTTGGTATTTACCGCTTTGGGCGTTGGCCAAGCTTTCTAAACTGGGTGTCGCTGAGCCTAAAATACACGTCGAACCATTGTTCATGGCGCGAATTACGGCCACATCTCGGGCATTGTAGCGCGGAGCCGGATCGTGCTGCTTGTACGATGCCTCGTGTTCTTCATCCACAATGATGAGCCCAGGCCGCTTCAGGGGGGCTAAAATGGCCGATCGCGGCCCAATAACAATTGGGTATCGGCCGTCACCTATTCCCCTCCAAGCGTCGTAGCGTTCTCCAATACTCATTCGGGAGTGTAACACGGCTACGTCGTCCCCAAACCGTTTTCGAAAGCGTCGTACCGTTTGCGGGGTGAGAGAAATTTCGGGCACTAACACTACGCCTGTTTTGCCGGCATCGCGCGCGTGTTTTAAGGCGCGCAAGTACACTTCCGTTTTGCCTGAGCCGGTAACGCCATGCAGGAGAAAGCAACCAAATTTGTTCGAATCAATCTGTTGGTTGATGGCCGAAATGGCTGTTTTTTGCTCTTCATGCAGCTGGATTGCCGATTCCTCGGCGTCTCGGGTTGGCATAATGCCTTCGGAGCGGTCCATGACCTCGGCCTCTAACTCGATGTAGCCCAACGCCTCCAAGCGCTGGAGCGTGGTTGCCGACCCACCACACTCGGCAAGTACCTCAATTTGAGAGACAGGAAGTCGCTCTGCCGCGTCCCAAATTCGAAGCTGCTCCATAATGGCTTGCTGCCTATTTCCTGTCGGAGGGTAGGGAGGAGCTTCGGGCGAAAGCTGAACCATTGTGACCATGCGTGCGCGGGATTTGGCCGACGGTGCGGCGCTGCCTGGCGGCAGCGCCGCACGAGCCGCTTCCCCCCAAGAACACATATAATAGGAAGCTATCCACTTGGTGAGCTTCAGGATTTCGGCAGGCAGCACCGGTAGCTCCATGTCGACATCGAGGATCTCCTTAGCCGTATATCCCTTGATATCCTCATCAGTCCCTTCTTCAATGACAACGCCCGCTAGTTTTCGTTTTCCAAACGGTACTACTACTCGCCGACCGGGTCGGACCAAATGCCAAAAGTGTTCGGGAACGACGTACGTATACGGTCGGTCCAAGGGCAAAGGCAGGATGACACGGGCAATTTTCAAGCTTCTTTATACAGTAAATACGTTCACCGTCACGATTCGCTCATTCCGTTTGAGCGGAGTCTTAAGATACACTTTATCCGGCCACGGAAACCGACCGCCTGCGCTAGGGTAGAGGAGGCAAACCTCAACTTTCTATGTTTTTGAAACACCAGAGTAGCCCGTACTGGCTGCTCATCGCCCTATTTATTTCTGGGTGCCTACCCTCGTCTTGTTCGCGCACTGAGCAGAAAGCCATTTCTTCTGCCGATTCGCTATCCCGCGCATTTGCCGTGGGCTTTCCAGTCGACACACTCGAAGTAATTGATCGCGTGTCTCCTGGAATTGATTCGCTTTCCTATCCAAGGTCCATTGGGTACGCTCCTGACGGGGTTCTGTGGGTTACCGATACGGCTCGGCATGTTATTCTCTCGCTTCCTCAAGACCAGTCGGCATTCATTTACCAGGCCACCATTCCACTTTCTTATCCTTATTTGGCCGGTTTTAGGGGGGCCTCTGTGTACGTTTTTAGCCCGGCTTTTCACCACATATATGAACTGGTCGATGGAGCCATCCAACGAGAAATAGCTTTGCAGGGTCCGCTTCCAGAGGAAGGTGGATTGCGATATGCCGTAGCTACCGATTCTGGGTTTGCAGTCAAAATTGCGGCTAACAATGGTTTTGCCAGTTATTTAGCCTTGATCGACGATGATGGCGCCATTCAGAACACCGTCGACTTGAAGGGAGATGAGTGGCGATATGCGGGCCTCTTGAGGTCGCGTGCTAACGACGTTTTTAGTTTGGTAGGCTATCTCCCCCAAATCGACTCTCTAGGCGCTAGCGGACTGGATTCGCTTCGATTGGTAGGATTCGATTCGCCCATGTTGCCCAGAACGAGGCAGTTTCAGAAGGGAGACACCCACGAACCACCGCTGTTAACAGCATCCGCGGCACGGACGGCTAGTCATTGGTTTGTGCTCAACATGAGGCCAGGTTGGACGCAAATTGACGTTTATTCTTTAAAGGGTACTTTACAGTATATATTGACAGAGCCTAATCCGGCGTTCAACCAAGACTTTTTCCCTACCGATATTGCCGTTTTTGAAATGGAAAATGGTAGATTTCAAATTGCCGTCTCTGTTTTGAAGCCAGAACCTCGAATAGATCGATATTACTGGCAACCCTAGTTCGAAGAATCTCCGATTGCATCTATGTCCCTGGACTTTTTACAGGATTCTGTTCAGTTTCTCAAGGGCGTAGGCCCGCACCGTAGCAATGCACTCGCCCAGTCCGGCATCCACAACGTCCATGACCTGCTTTCTTATTACCCGCGTCGATATTTAGATCGGACCAGCGTAACGCGGATCGCAGACGTCCGTGCAGGATCTGATCCTGTAACCGTCATTGGAACCGTTGTTAGCACCACTATTTTTCCGGGAAGGAGAACTCGGCGCTTTGAAATAACTCTCGAGGACGAACCTGGCCGCCGAATGAAGTGCGTCTGGTTTCAAGGCGTTGCTTGGGTCTCCAAAAGCTTAGAGATAGGCCACAAATTGGCGGTTCACGGTAAACCAAGCAAATTTGGGGGTGGCGTTTCGTTTTCGCACCCTGAATTTGACCGCCTAGACGAGGACGGTACCCAATTGGACACCGGCCGGATTATTGCGTTATACCCAGGGACGGCATTGCTAGAGCAAAGCGGCTTTACTAGCCGAGCGTTCCGAAAGATTATCTACTCCTTGATCAAAGAAAGGGGAGCTGAGCTAAAAGAAACCCTTCCCTCCTCGGTGGTCCATTCTTTGGGGTTGATGGACGGACGAGTGGCGCGGCGAGCCATCCATTTCCCAAAATCCCAGGAGGAACTGGACCAAGCGCGCGACCGACTAAAGTTCGAAGAGCTCTTCTTTTTTCAGTTGATGTTGGCTTCAAAACGTGTCGGACAAACCAAGATTCCAGGAGTCGTTATGCATTCCGGCGGCGCCCTTGAAAGCCGTTTTTTGGACGATGTACTGCCGTTTCGATTGACCGGAGATCAACAAAAATCCCTTACTGAGATTCGGGCCGATATGGCCAGTGAGATCCAAATGAATCGGCTGCTGCAGGGAGATGTGGGAAGTGGAAAGACGGTTGTGGCGGCCATATCGGCCCTTTCCGCCATAGACACAGGCTTTCAGGTCGCTTTCATGGCTCCCACAGAGATTCTCGCTGAGCAGCATGCGCGCTCGCTTTCGACCTTGTTTCAGCCATTGGGTATTGAAATGGCCTTGCTCACGGGTAGCACGCCCGCTTCCCAGAGAAAACACATTCTTTCTGGGCTAGAAACAGGGGCCATAAAATTGGTGGTCGGGACGCACGCCATTATTCAGGATAAAGTCGAGTTTCATCGACTGGGTCTCTCGGTTATTGATGAACAGCACCGATTTGGGGTCCTGCAGCGCGCAGAACTGTCCGAGAAGGGAAATCGTCCGCATATACTTCTCATGACCGCTACGCCCATTCCGCGGTCCCTAGCGTTAACCCTCTATGGAGACATCGACGTCAGTGTGATTAGGGAATTGCCGCCCGGCCGGCAGCCCATCAAAACAAAAATGGTACGGGAGAAGGAGCGGGAGTGGGTCTATAACAAAATGCGGGAGATCGTTAGCGACGGCGGTCAATGTTATGTGGTTTATCCGCTGGTCGAGGAAAGCGAAAAGCTGGATTTAAAAGATGCTGTTTCCGGTCATGAACTGATTTCAGCCACCTTTCCTGGTGTTCAAGTCGAACTTGTGCATGGACGGATGAAATCCGCCGAAAAAGAGGCCGTGATGGCGCGGTTTGTGTCCCGCCAATCGGCCATTTTGGTTTCAACCACCGTTATTGAGGTCGGAGTTGACGTTCCCAATGCTACTTTTATGTTGATCGAACACGCCGAGCGGTTCGGGCTCAGTCAACTTCATCAACTCAGAGGTCGCATTGGCCGAGGCAGCAAAGCCAGTACCTGTATACTGATGGCTGAATTTCGTCAATCGGAGGAATCAAGAAAACGGCTCCGGGCCATGGAATTGACTACGGACGGGTTCAAAATCAGCGAATATGATATGGAATTGCGCGGTGCAGGAGACTTTTTCGGCACGCGTCAAAGCGGACTACCAACCTTTCGAATCGCGAATCTGATAACGGACTTTTCAATCCTCGATCAGGCTCGTGCGGCTGCGTTCAATTTGACCCAGATCGATCCGAACTTGACACGGGCGGAGCATTCGGAAATGAAACAGTATTTCCAACTGTTTTTCGAGCGAAAAGGGCTCAGATTGTCCAGAATAGGATAGTTATGATTGAAAAGACCCCTAGCGCATTATCTCGTCTTCTGAATCCAACGGACGTCTTCGTCTGGCTTTGGTACCACTACAAAGGGTATTCGGCTTAGAATTTTTCCGCGCGCCGTTTCCACTACAATGCGCCAAGGGCCAATGGTCACATTACTTTTTCTCGTGAGCCCGCGGTACCCGTTGTCCCGACCTCCCGACACCGTAAAACCAATCCTATCGGTCGCTTTCCAAGCGCCTGTCGCGGCATCATATCGTTCCCAAACGTGGAAAATGCGCTCATTCATATCCGTAGGGGCAAATATGGAAGTAAAACAAGAGACCGTATCGCCACTTTCATAATAGAACGTTTTTCCATAGCTCGACATAAATTCAAATCGACTGGTACTCAGGTATTCCAACTCATAGGTTTCGCCCACCTTGTCAGCCCGCTGATATACGCCTCCGGAGGTCACCGACATGGGCACGGGAGGAATCCAATCCTTCTCGTATCCCACGTTGAGTAGGATGGTCAATAAACCCAGGCTCCAAATTTCCACGGAACCCCAACTATAAATTTTGGCTTGGCCGATGCGAAGAGCCAAATACAACACGCCGGCGCTTAATGTCAGACCACTAACGGTGGCCAGACGAAATAGCCACGGGGACATGCTGCCAGCCAAAACCGGGAAAAGCCATGCGAAAATAAAAGTGGAGCACCCGGAGAGCATTATAAGCATCATGGTCAGCGAATTGAACCGCCGATGCAGGAATTCATTCGCGACGAGACTCACCACCAAGAGCGCCCAAAAGCCTAAATGCGAGGCCCATGCAACGCTTCGAGCATAAAAAATAACGATGGCCGACAACAAGGCCCCAAGCAAAAATTGCGTAATGGGGGTAAGCCAAGGCTTCAATTTATCTTCCCACTTGCCATGGAATAAATTGGCCTTAATCAAAATATCTGATACGACCACAAAAGTCAGGATTACCAGATAAGCCAACAGAATGGCATTGTCGAGGAAGTTATCGATTCGTCGGAGCGTCAACGCATCCCACACGATACCGCCCAAAAAGAAAAACCAACCAAACAGCCGTTCGTTTTTTTGGTAGTGCTCCAGGATATTTTGCTTAAAACCTGAAACAAACGAGAAATTGGTCACTTTTTACGCCAAACCGGTACTGATGAACAGGGCTCCCCGTACATAATTTTTCGGGCCACGCGCTGCAATTGCGTTGTTGCTTCCACGTAAGCGCTTGTTGGTACAGCGCCCGTGCCGCATCCTTTGATTACCACAATCTTGTCTGCGTACGTGGACCAATCAAATACACCCAATGCCTCTCTATATACCCGGCTCTTAATTTCCGGATTTTTCGCGAAGGAAACGGAAGTGGCCACGCCTTCGAGCCGGGCAGCCAGTAGCATGTAAGCCCAGGTTGGGATGATGGCATCGGTAGAGCAGAAAACACCTACATGAACATCCTGAAACTCCGACCAATCCTTGTCCAGTAGTGTTTGGCGATATTCTTTTTCGCGCAACACAAATCCACCGTGCAAGAAGGATGCAAGGTCGATTTCGCGGATAACAACGGGTCCTACCAGTTCATCCAAATTAAATACCTGGATGCCACTATCGGCTACTTTGTTACGAATAACTTCCATTAGATAGATACCGGTTGATTGCGTGCTGCATACGCGCATAGGAGGTCGAGGGCCTCATTTACCTCTTCAACTGAAGTGTGGCGTCCCATGCTGAAACGGACCGTTCCGGCAGCTTCATCTGGGGAAAGTCCCATCGCAGAGAGCACGTGGCTCGGTTTACCTGATCCAGTGGTGCATGCGCTCCCCGTGGAAACGGCAATACGCCCGATTTCAGCCATCATTTCGGCCGCGCGAATGCCTTTAAACGTAATGTTAGACGTTTGTGGGAGGCGATCCACGTCCCCTCCATTAATGAGGATATCTGGAAATGAAGCGAGTAGGCTGGATTCAAAACGATCTCTTTGCGCCTTCATTTCTCGGTAACCAGACTCCAAACAAGCGGATGCGACCTCGGCAGCGGCGCCCAAGCCAACAATTCCAGGTACGTTTAAGGTTGAAGCCCTACGACCTCGTTCCTGGGCACCTCCATGGAGCAGCTGGGGGAGGACGATAACTGGTTTGCCCGGCCGAATATAAACCGCGCCGACTCCCTTAGGTCCATAAAACTTGTGGGCAGACAGGGCAAGAAAATCGACGTTTTCTACCGAAATAGGTACTTTTCCGATAGATTGAGTGGCATCTGTAAAAAGGTAGGCCGGGTGGTTTTTTAGAAGCAGTCCGAGTTCTTTTATGGGCTGAATGACTCCCGTTTCGTTGTTGGCCCACATGACGGTGACCAAAAACGTGTCGTCACGAAGCGCAGCCTTTACTTGCTCGACCGAAATTTGGCCGTTTTGATCGACGGGGAGGTAGGTCGTCTCGATTCCCTGGGACTCCAATTCTTCGCAGGCATTCAGAACAGCTTTGTGTTCCGTCGCAGCGGTAATGATATGTCCGCTGGTTCTGCCTTTTCCCAATCCCTTAATGACATGATTGATGGCTTCCGTTGCCCCGCTTGTAAAAACGAGACCCTGCGGATCCGCGCCCAGCAGGTTGGCCATCTGCTCTCGAGCAATTTGAACCGCTTCGTCTGCAGCCCATCCGAATACATGACTCGTATTGGACGGATTGCCATATTCCATGGTGAAATACGGAATCATGCGATCCAAGACCGATTGCTCTACCGCAGTGGTGGCATTGTTATCAAAATAAATGGGGCGATTCATGGTCTTTCGGGTTTGTTGAAATTCACTAAACGAGTTTCGAAGATGTCGGTTCGCTCCGTTGAACTGTTAAAGCGCAATCTTCATTCCCAAAATAAAGGTCCTTGGAAGACCTGGGCGCAATCCGGCAGGGCGCTTCGCCGCTATATACGTTACATTAGTGGCGTTTCGGATGCCTGTGAAGAACGTAACTTTAGAACCGGCCTCAAACTGGCCACCCAGATCTATTACAGTATGTTTTGGGATAGATGCTGCACTTTCGGTCGCCCCCGCTCCCGCAACGGTTCGCATGGAGCTTACAAAGGATACTTCAACGTTTAAGTCAAACCGGTTTCCCTCGATGCCTGTCTGAATCGCGAGAAGGTGTTTTGAAACGTACGGCAAACGAAATCCCGACTTAACTATTCCCCAGCCTTCAAAGTCGCTTTCGAACGAATTGTTGAAAATGGCGTCCGTCAATGTGTAGGCGATAGAAATTGGAACGGAAAAGCGCCAATCAACCAATTCGCCCATATTGTGAGAAACGGACGCTTCTATTCCGCGCACTCTTGCCGCGCCTCCGTTGAACAGGTCGCCAGATCCAGTACCCCCTGCGGCCGCCAAGTCCGCTCCTAATAAATTACTGTATTTATTGCGAAAAACGGTTACATCAGCACGAAACGAGCGGTCGTGAATGCGGATGCCCGATTCCAAATTAAAGCTACTTTCGGGATCGGTACCCTCTTTTGACCCCGGAGGTGCGAAGCCTTTATGGGCACCTGTAAAAAAGGATACGATATCGTTAAATTTGAATGATGCCGAAATTCCGGGTATCCAGGCGCTTACACGGTTGTCGTTAATTGATCCCAGTCGACCAGATCGGCTGGGATCATTTTTACCATAATCCTTTCGGGTCAATACAATATTTTCAAATCGAACCCCCGAGTTCAACGTAAGGCGGCCAAGGCTGAAATTATCCTGTATAAACATGGCAAAAGCTTTTGCAGATTCGATTCTATTACTATCCGTTCCAGGAACGCCTTGCTCTAACCGGATCATTTTGCCTTCAACAAGGATGTATTTGTCGGCCCACTGAAAGCGATCCATGTCGTCCGAATGAATACGAAACCCCAGATCAACCGAGTGCACATATGACAAAACGGGGAGGTTTGTAGAAAGCTCTACCTGGAGCCCCCCCGATGTATATTTCCTGTTATTAGCTTTGACTGAAAGGCGGTCTCCTGATTCGGAGTTCTTATTTGATGCGGCCCGATACGCTTCGGAATACGTAGTCGGATCTTCAAGAAGTGTATTGATAGGGACGGATGAAGCACCCTCGGGGGTTATTGAATCAAGCTTATACCAATTGCGGGAAAAAGTCGAACGATAAACTGTCGACGTCAACCGAGTTTTCGTTGACAGCTGAACGAGGTGTCGAACCATGAACTGTAGGTAATCAGCCTTCATTTTATCGGAGGAAGAACTGGCATATCTACGAAGAGGGTTGGCCGAATAATCGGATGCTGTTAGGCCTAAATAGGTCTCGTCAGAAATTTCATCCGTGTAAAGCACTTTTAGCACAACTGCTTGATATTTGGCTGCAGATGGACCCGTGTTCAGCCTGATTTTCGCCAGAAAGTCACGCTTGTCGAAACCACTTTCACCACCGAAATCAATTTTTTTAAAGCCGGAAGATTGCGTCTGAAAAGATTCGAGCAAAACAGCGCCGTACTTGAATGCATTACCCCATTTTACGTGGGAAATCCGTGCGTTATTGCTTCCTCCTGTCAGTTTAAGATCAGCTTCCTGCTTGTCTGGTAGCGGGGACGAAAGAAAATTGATGGCTCCTCCCGTGGTGTAGGGGCCGTACTTTATTTGGCTTGCCCCTTTTCTTACTTCTATTCCGGACATGCGGCCTATGGTTGGAAAGTAATACGCAGCCGGTGCCGCATAAGGAGCTGGTGCAGTTAAAATACCATCTTCCATCAGCGATATTTTTGAGCTTCTTTCGGAACCGGTGCCTCGAATTCCAATATTCGGCCTCAATCCAAATCCATCCTCCTCCTGAATGTTAATACCGGGAATTGATCGCATGCCGCGGCCGATATCAGTGTGTTGAAATTTTTCTAATTGACGAATGGATATGAGGTGGGAAGAGGACGTCGGATCGGGCCGAGAGCCCGTTCCACCCAATATGGATTCACGTTCTACCAGAATTTCCGGTAGCTGAAAAGGTTTTGGAACGAGTTGTAATGTTAAAGCTATCGTTTGTCCAGATCGCACAACCGAAACTACGTTCAAATCTTCGAAGCCGACCATGGTCAATTGGAGCGAGTAAGTCCCTTCGAGCAAGTTCGGAAAAGAAAATTTACCGTTTTTGTTTGTAGTCGTGCCCAGCCCCCGCTCTACGACAATCACGTGTACGTTGTGAAGAAAGTTGCCAGTACTTTCATCGGTTACCGTCCCCAAGATCGAGCCTTTTAACTCTTGAGCCCAGCTAAGACGGGGGATAATTAGCAACAGAATAATAAGAAGCCGGGTCAACATGGTCATGGCGGATAATCCTTATCTAGATTTAGACTAAATCTAAATAAGGAGGTTGGTATAAGTGGTTGATTGGCTTGGAC
>CALEEY010000298.1 GCA_937877085.1 uncultured Bacteroidota bacterium | reverse complement strand
GTGTATTCGTTCGTGTGCGGACTGTAGACGTAGTCTTGTTGCCACTGTTCTACGTTTTCTACCAGCTGCTCTAAAGCACTTAGAATATAGTCTAGCTCGGCATCTGTCATGGTTGGATGCAAAGAAAGACGGACCCATCCAGGCTTACTGGCTAGGTTACCGTGATTTATTTGGTCCGTGATGGACTTCGAGTGCTCCCGGTCCACATGCAACAGGAAGTGACCGTAGGTGCCAGCGCACGAGCAGCCGCCTCGGGTCTGGATCCCAAATCGATCGTTGAGAAGCTTCACAATTAAATTGAAATGCACGTCGGTGACATAAAACGAAATGACTCCCAGACGGTCTTCGACTTCATCTGCCAGAATATGCAGGTCTCGAATGGCTCGCAACCGAGGAAACGCTATGGCCAAGAGCTCGTGTTCTCTTGCAACCATCTCCCGAGTGCCCATTTCCTCTTTTAACTTGATGGCTAGGGCTGCCCGGATGGTCTGAAGAAAGGCCGGCGTGCCGCCATCCTCACGGTCTTCGAGGTTCGAAACAAACTTATGTTCACCCCAAGGATTGGTCCAGTCCACCGTTCCCCCACCCGGATGGTCCGGCACCGTATTTTTGTCCAAGTTGGCATTGAAAACCATGACCCCACTGGACCCCGGTCCTCCCAAGAACTTGTGGGGAGAGAAAAAGATAGCGTCCAGACACTCTAAAGGGTCGCCCGGATGCATATTAATGTCTTCATAGGGTGCATTGGCGGCAAAATCGACAAAGCACAGGCCTCCATGCTCGTGCATCACCCTAGCAAGCTCGTAATACGGGGTGTGGACTCCCGTCACGTTTGAACAAGCCGTAAACGAACCGATCAAACGACGGCCATCATATTTGACGATTTCCCGCTTCAGGTTTTCGACGGCGCAAAGACCATTCTGATCGGGATCGATACAAACCAATTCCACCTCGGCCTCGAGCCAAGTGGTTTGATTGGAATGGTGCTCCATATGGGTGATAAACACCACGGGCTGCTCTTCTTTGGGGATCGAGACAAACCGTTGAGCTTGTTCGGGGATGCGTACGCCGATAATGCGCTGCAACTTGTTGATGACTCCGGTCATCCCGGATCCAGCGGCTATAATAACGTCGCCTTCGTTTGCCCCGACGTGTCGCTTGATAATCTTACGAGCCTCGTGGTAGGCATGCGTCATGGAAGTGCCTGTTACGCTCGTTTCCGTGTGGGTATTGCCCACAAACGGCCCCATGACGTCCGAAAGGATACTCTCGATAGGTGCGTACAACCTTCCACTCGCAATCCAATCGGCATAGATAATCGGAAACTCACCATAAGGCGAGCGAAATGACTGGTCTATGCCAACAATCTGCTGACGAAACGGTGCAAAATGGGCTTCCAATAGTGACATGGGCACAACTCTTTAGATCAACACCTTTTAGGACAACACGAATTCTTTTAGGTCAAAAAACCGTTTACGACCGCACGACTTTCTAAGACAGTACGATTTCCTTTCTCAAGCGGGCCACAGGAACGCCTAATTGTTCGCGGTACTTCGTTACGGTACGACGAGCAATCTGAAAACCCTTCTTCTCCAACATTTTGGCTATATGCTGGTCCGAAAGAGGTTTGTTCTTGTTCTCTTCCGAAATAATACGCTCAATAATGGATTTGACTTCCTTGTTCGATACGTCTTCACCAGAATCTGTCGAAAGCCCTTCAGAAAAGAAGTGTTTTAGCTCAAAAACGCCAAAATCACACTGAACATACTTGCCATTGACCACCCTGGATATGGTTGATATATCCATTTGAATGATTTCGGCAATGTCTTTGAGGATCATGGGGCGAAGATTTCCCTGCCCAAGTCTGAAAAAATCTTCCTGTTGCGACACAATAGCCTGCATTACAGACAACATAGTCTGCCGGCGCTGATTGATTGAATTGATGAACCAACGAGCGGATTCAAACTTGGTCTTTAGAAAATTCTTGGTCTCAGAGTCGTAGGATTCACGTCCTTTCTTCTTGTCGGATACCACTTGCTCCAGCATCTGCGTGTAGTGGCGCGATACTCTCAATTCCGGCATGTTGCCCGCATTGAGGGAGATTATAAAATCCTCGTCCTCATACCGAACGGTAAAATCAGGGGTTATGTAGTTTTCAGAAGCCGTGAACTCCCCTTCACCCGGTTTTGGATTCAATCGTTGAATCAGATCAAACGCGTCCTTCAAATCTGACCCATCTACGTCTAGGCGCCGCATAATTTGGTCGTAATGCTTCATCGTGAACGCCTTGTAGGCATGCTTCAGCATTTCAATGGCCACATCCCGGCCCATCACATCATCCGGCAACACGTCTAGCTGGACCAACAAACACTCTCTGAGGTCTCTTGAGGCCACTCCAACGGGTTCGAGACGCTGAATGCGAAACAGAACTTCCTCTACTTCCTTTTCACCCAAAAGGACGCCTTGATTGAAGGCCACATCGTCTACAATGGACTCCAGCGATCGGCGCAAATACCCGTCTTCGTCTATGGACCCGATAATTTGCTCAGCGATCAGCAGTTCTTCTTCGCTAAAGTGAAGAAACGTTAGCTGATCCTTTAAGTGGTCCGTCATATTAGACATGGAAACCATGGGGGTCTCGCGCCGGTCTTCGTCGTCGCCTTGGTCTACACAGGCTTTGTAGCCATACAGGTCGTCGCCCTGGTCCATGAGCTCTTCCCAGGCATATTCATCGTCAACCGACTCGTTTTCAGGCGTTACATCGTCAAAATCGGTCTCTTCTGAGGAATCATCTTCAAATTCTTCTGCTACTTCTTCGCCCTCTTCCAAAAGAGGATTGATCTCCATCTCGGCTTTTATGCGCTGCTCGAGCGCCAAAGTCGGCAATTGGAGCAGTTTGATATACTGAATCTGCTGCGGGGAAAGCCGCTGGGATAAAGATTGTCTTTGTTGCAGATTCAGCATGACGATTCCTACCCTTTGTGCGCGTTAGTAGGATCCATTGCTAATTCAGTCCGACGCTCGCGTACCATGAGCATGAACTGGTCATACCATCCTTTTCCGTACTTGCGAACGAGGGGGCCTTCCAAAAACTCAGCTAATCCTACACCATTTCGTTTTCCATGGGGGATGGCGGGCTTACAGATATCGATCTGTTCGTAATTAAGCGCCTCATATTCACCTAGTGGCTGAACACGAATCGGGTATAGATGGCAGGAAATGGGCTTTTCGAACGAGGTTTTGCCCTCGTGGTAGGCTTCTTGAATGGAGCATTTAGCCACACGCCCATCGTACCGCACGAAAACGCATTCGGCATCGCCTACGCAGGTCGTGGCGTAATAATCGTCACCGAGTTCTTCCCACGGTCCTTTCGCGTCGATCACTTTCAGCGCTTCTGGTCGAAGTCGATGGCGAACCAACGGAAGGACTTTTTCCACTTCCGCACGTTCATGCGCTTCCAAGGGAGCTCCGGAGTTCCCTTGAACGCAACAAGCGCCGTGACATGCCCCTAGATTGCAGCAAAAAGCAGCTTCCACGAGGTCGTCGGTTATAAGTACATTGTCTACTACAAACATCACGTTTAGTGGTGGAATGAAAGCCTTCTTTGAAACCGCTCAAAGCGAGCTCTTAGGTTCCAGTATCGCACAATTTTTAGGTTTCTCAATATACCATTCTAAGACCTATTGCGGATAATTTAAAAACAGGCTTGAACGAAGGTTTATTAGGCCAGAACACGATTGGAAAAACTAGCAGCATCCGCCGATCGGCCGAACCTGGAATCCAAGAGCCCTTCGGGGTTGAGCGGAAGGATCAGGTATGAATAACTGCACATGATCCACGTAGATTTACGCATATGATATCGATGCGTCAGGCGATACCTTCTTTCATCGGCTTCTCGCTCTTTCAAGCCTACTGATTTAACATGAACAAACTCTTTGGGGCCGCTGGTAGCCAGGCCATTACCCCCCCCCCTCAAATTTTGGACCCTATTAATTTTCGGACTTCTATTTTTTGCTGGATGTGATTCAGTTGCAACCAACAACCAAGGCAGCTCGAAGTCTAGGAATGGGGTCGGTTTTGCTAGTAACGTGAGCGAACGAGCCGTCCGGGTTCAAGACAGTCTAACCACGGCAATTTATGTGAATCTGCAATCAACAAGGCATCGGAATCCAAGTTGAGGAGTGCAATATGTGGAACCCTGGAGGCACTGGTTCATCCTTTTCAAAAACAGCCACAGGCGACAACTTCGATTTAAAAATAAAGCTCATCGTTACTGAAAGTAGTTCTTCCACAGTTCAAGACACCGTTTATTTAACGGTGGATATCATCGATCCTTGAGTAATTAGAGGTAATTGTGATGAAAAGATCGGCGCCTGGTTTTCAAAAGCGGAAGTGGGTTCTATTTCTGACCTGCCTCCTGCTTTCTTTCCAAACGGCATGTGATTCCGATGTTTTAAACGATCAAAAAATTGAATTACTTCCGATTTCGGATACGGAAGCCATTCTCTCGAATGGAAGATTATC
>CALEEY010000297.1 GCA_937877085.1 uncultured Bacteroidota bacterium | reverse complement strand
CACATATGTGTGCCCCCTATTTATGGGCCGGGCGGATATAATAACAAATAACTGCATAAACTTTGCAATGAATTTGTCTATTACTTTTCAACAAATGTCTGAGTGTTCTCCGGATTTCAATTACCTGAGTGGACGCAATGGTGTAATTTTGCTTAAAAAGGCCATTCTTTTCCCCGGTTTTTTAAATGCCCTGCCCCTGTTTTGACCCTATATATTGTTGTCAACTTCACTACATTTCGGCACCCACAGTCTCTTTCCTTTTAACAGCACCCACATGTTTTTGTGCAAAGTAACCGGCACCATTGTGTCGAGTCGAAAAGATGTCAGCTTTCGTGATGGCAAACTACTCGTAGTTCATCCTATCGATACGATCGGCGATCTTGAGGGCGAATTGGATATGTTGGCGATTGATCCTGGGTATGGTGCTGGAATGGGCGATACCGTTTTAGTGGCTAAAGAAGGTTCCGTAGTGCGGCAATTGATGAAGGGAAAGGATGTACCTGCCAACGTCATTATTCTGGGCATTATTGACGGTTGGTCGGCCGAGGCGTAGCCTCCCATTTCATTTAGCCGGCCTAGATATTGTGTCGATAGAGCGAAGAGAGTACCTTCTTAACTCTCTGCAATAACCAGACTATCGATTTCAATGAAGGGTCTACTTCGATTTCACCGGCGGGCAGGCATGCAACTAGTGCTTCTGCTGCTCGCACTCGGTTGCGGCGTGCTCTCGCCAAAAACTTCTTTCGGGCAAAAAAACAGCCCCGACATCCCAAAGGTCTCCACCGTGGTGGCCATCCAAGGCGCTACGGTTGTGGTATCCCCTGGCAATTCGTTGGAAGACGCCACCGTGGTTTTCAGAAACGGGGTAATCGAAGCGGTAGGGAAACGAGTTACCGTTCCATATGACGCGGAGGTAATCGATGGCAAAGGTCTGACCGTTTATGCGGGATTTATCGATGCTCTTTCGCAAATCGGCGTACCTGCCTCTGAAAATAGTGGTCCGCAGGAGACGGTTCCAGATCGAAGTAATCCCACGTTCGACCAAGCAGGAATCACGCCCCAAATCGAAGTTCGCGCGGTCTTAAAACCCTCTGACGCAACGGTAGACGCCTTTAGGAAGCTTGGTTTTACGGTAGCACACGTCGTACCTCAAGGTCGCATGTTACCCGGCACGGGTTCCGTGGTGCTTTTATCTGGCGACGATGCGGACGCTATGGTTTTGCAAGACGATCAATCCATGTTCTTCCAATTCGCTGGGGCTAGGGGGGTTTATCCAGGCACGCCCATGGGAATTATGGCTAAATTTAGGCGGCTGTATATCGAGGCCAACCGCAGGATTCATTTGAATGAGATGTATCGTCAAAATCCTGCTGGTATGGCGAAACCACCCTCAGACGTGGTCCATGAAGCGTTCTTCCCAGTGATTTCCCAAAATAGACCCATCTTTGTTTTCACCCAAAACGCTTTGGAAGTCCATCGGGCGCTGACGTTAAAAAATGAACTCACGTTCAATATGGTCCTGGCCGGACTTTCTGAAGGCTACGATACCATCGAAAAAGTCAAAGCATCGGGTGTACCGGTTGCGTTGACCTTAGGCGTACCCGCCAAGCCGGAGTGGGCGGCAAAAATTAAAGCAGATTCGCTCGAACAGATTTTGGCTTCTTTTAACGACGATACGCGGACGGCCACATTTAGGGATATCGAGGCGGAAAAGAGAAACCTTGAAGCCAAGCAGTTAATTTCCCGCAAGCAATATTTAGCCATGCCGGGGCAGTTTGCAGGCGCTGGTGTCCCATTTTCGTTCACGACGTTTGGAGTGAAAGCTACCGATGTGGCTTCCAATTTACGCGAATTCACATCTACAGGTCTAGACCGAGAGGCAGCGCTGGCGGCTTTGACGACCGCGCCTGCAAGCCTCCTAGGCCTTTCAGCTAGCATGGGAAGCGTGGATGTAGGGAAAATGGCCAATTTAGTAGTAAGCACAGGCGATATCTTTGATGA
>CALEEY010000296.1 GCA_937877085.1 uncultured Bacteroidota bacterium | reverse complement strand
ACACTGGTCGCCGTTTTCAATCGCCACCCCGAGGAGCAAACTTTCACCTTCCAGTTCGGGAACACGGATGGCACCGCAGCCGACCCCCTTGCACCGATTTTTGTCTCTTCGGGCCAACCCAGCGATGTTCGTGTTCAGCAAAAAGAGGGAAAAGCCAGCATCACCTTGCCTGGCTCGACAGGTGCACTTCTCAAGCAGAAATAAATCGCCGTCGCGACCTCTTTTTAGGTCGTTTTAACTCGAACAAATTGCCCCTTTTTCGGTCTAAGAAGGATGGCTAAGTCACTCTTGCTTAAAAGTTTTCACCAGCCGAGCTCATTGACCATTTTAGAGTCTGATTGCCAAGGATTTACACCTATAACAATGGAACAGTTTAAAAATAGCCAAAATTTTGTCCTCAACTCTTTAAAAGCAAGAAAGTTGTGCCAATATATCTATTGAGAGTAAATGACATGAAATTTTGTAACTCAAAGACATGTCGCGCTTTGCTTCTTTTTGGAGCGCTACTCCTTTCATCTTTTTCCTCAAACGTTCGCGCTGAAGCTCTACTCCAACTATTTAATGTTTCTTACGTTGAACTAATTCAAAAAATGCCCGAACTGGCCGAGGCGGGTTACACGTCGCTTTGGCTTCCGCCGCCGACGAAAGGTTCTGGAGGTTTATCGGTCGGATACGACATGTACGATCCGTTCGACTTCGGCCAGAAAGACCAGCGCGACACGGTCCGTACCCGGTACGGCACCGAGGCCGAACTTCTCCACATGATGGAGGTAGCTCATCGCTTCGGCATTCGCGTCTACTTTGACGACATTATGAACCATCGGTCCTTTGACATCCCGGGTTACAACGAAGACACGCCAACCGGCGGCGAGGGACAAGACGAACAAGACGAGACCTATCCGGGCATGGTTCCGGAAGATTTCCATCTTCAGAAAACGGAGGATGGCTTCTACCGCAAATGGGACAATACCCGCGACTGGAACTCCGCTTGGCAGGTGCAAAATCTCGGATTGGCTGACCTCATCGACATCGCTCAGGAATCCGGCAACAACCTGAACTTCGGAACGAGCGAGGGATCGACCCACCCGAAATACGGTTTCGTCCGCGACCTCAACCGCCCGGAGCAGTACGACAAGGACAAAGACGGCAACACGGTTTACTTCGGATGGCTGATCGACCGGGCCAAGGCCGCACTTGGGGCGAACGCAACCGCGGAGCAGCTGCGCGAACATGCCCAGACCTACATCCTCGAAAACCCCTCGGCTTACGTCGAATACGTCGAAAAATATTTGGAGCGGGCGGTGCGCTGGAAGATCGATCGCCTTAAGGCGGACGGCCTCCGTCTGGATGCTGTCAAACACGTTCCCGACTACTTTTTCGGCAAGCAGTCGGGAGACGACAAGGACACGAGCAACGACGGCTACCTCGGGCAAGTGCAGTGGCAGTTCAACCGCACTCGTGGCTTCATCGATACCAACCACCGCGATTCCGTCTTTGACGAAAAACGGCCCCGCGACGACGCCATGGTTTTTGGGGAACATCTTGGCCAGCCTCCTGGCTACGGTGGGTACTGGGACGCGGGCATGCGCCTCGTCGATAACGATCTTCGCAGCAAATTAAACGGGGTTCTAGGGAGCCTTTCGACTGGCCTTGAGGGCCTCGATTCTCCGGGTGCGGGCGGCTTCTCGCCAAGCCTCGGGGTTACACACGCCAACAGCCACGACAGCGACTACGCCGCCCAAAAAGAGTGGCAGCACGCCTTCTACATGACCCGCGAGGGCATGGGCCTGATCTATTCCGACGGCTACAACAAGGCGGAAACTCTGGGTGAATCCGGCGGTGCCTTCCCGCGGCACGCCAACACACAATATCTCGGACAGTTTGGTGACCCAAGAATTCCGAACATCCTCAAGATTCACAATGACTTTGCTCGTGGCTTGCAGCAAGGGCTTTGGGCAGGCAGCGACTTACTTGTCTTTGAGCGACGCGACAACCGCGATCCGGATGGCTCGGAACGAGACGGAAATGCGCCAGACGAAATCACTATGGTGATGATGATGAATGATAACACCGCTTACGGTGTGCGTGATGATCAGCGCAGATGGAACTCAAGTTTCCCAAGCGACGCTTATCTTTACCAATACGCTAGAGGTCCAAACATGAGTGGTTTTTACAAGTATGCAAACGAACTAAATAACGAACTGGTTCCCGCTGGCGGTTATTATGTTTTCAGCTACCGCACGCCCGAACTCTCCACCCTATGGCCCAGCGCAGCCATCACGCTTTATCAAAATGGATCTGAAGTTCCTCGGATCACCGTAACCCGCAAGGA
>CALEEY010000295.1 GCA_937877085.1 uncultured Bacteroidota bacterium | reverse complement strand
CTCACCCGTCATGGCGACGTTATGTTTTACCCTACGCTGCGTATAAATAGATACGAGAGCGGATAACATGGCGACCCCAGCGGAGGGGCCATCTTTTGGTACAGCCCCAGCAGGAACGTGTACATGCAAATCCCAATATTTAAAAGCGTCTGATGGAATTCCCCATTCTGAGGCATTAGCCTTAACGTAAGACAACGCCGCTTGAGCCGATTCTTTCATGACTTCGCCCAGTTGGCCAGTCAAAATCATGCGCCCGGAGCCACGGGAGGCCGATATTTCGATAAATAGGATGTCGCCGCCGACCGGAGTCCACGCCAATCCCGTCGCAACGCCGGGCACTTCTGTCCTTTCAGCCACATCGGAGTAAAATCGTCTGGCTTTCAAGTAGGATTCGATGTCCGATGCCTCAACTTTTGCCGATTCGATTTCACCCATAGCAACTCTTTTCGCAACCCCTCGCGCCACAGATCCGACGGTTCGCTCTAATTGGCGAACTCCAGATTCTCTGGTATATCCGTCAATTACTAGCTTCAATGAGGCGTTTGAAAAAGCCAATTGATTCTTTTTCAGTCCGTTTCTCTCGATTTGACGAGGTACTAAGTACTGCTTGGCAATGGCTAACTTTTCTTCTTGGGTGTACCCATTAATTTCTATCATCTCCATTCGATCGCGCAGTGGAGGCGGTATCTGGTCTAGATAGTTTGCCGTGGCAATAAACAAGACGTTCGAAAGGTCGTAGTCGATTTCTAAATAGTGGTCATTGAACGCGATGTTCTGCTCTGGATCTAATACTTCCAGAAGGGCAGACGATGGATCGCCTCTGAAGTCAGAACCAAGTTTATCGACTTCATCCAGCATAAATACGGGGTTGGCCGTCCCTGCTTTCTTCATCCCTTGGATAATTCGGCCGGGCATAGCGCCAACATAGGTTCGTCGGTGGCCCCGGATTTCAGCCTCATCCCGAACGCCTCCCAGTGACATACGAACAAATTCGCGGTTGAGGGTCCGAGCAATACTTTTACCAAGACTGGTTTTCCCAACCCCAGGCGGCCCATGAAAACACAAAATCGGCGCTTTCATGTCTCCTTTGAGCTTTAAGACGGCTAAATACTCCAGTATCCGCTGCTTGACGGCTTCTAAACCATAGTGGTCTTCATTTAGAATTTTACCTGCTTTGACAATGTCGAGCTTGTCTTTGGAGTAATCCAGCCACGGCGTATCCAGAATCCAATCCACATAATTTCTGGTCACCGCATAATCTGGTGAAGCAGGATTGGATCTAGAAAGCTTTTCCAGTTCTTTGTTCAACACAATCCTGGTGTGCTCTGGAAGTAATTTCTTGTCTGCACGTATGCGCAGATCTCGAACGTCGTTGGCTCCGCTCTCGCTTTCGCCTAATTCTTCCTGAATAGCCTTAAGCTGTTGTCTAAGAAGGTATTCGCGCTGTTGTTGATCCACATCCGTCTTCACGCGGGACCTGATTTCTTCGGATAGCTGTAAAACCTGAAGCTCCTGATTCAGGTGATCCATGACGAGTTCGGCTCGCTCAATGAGAGGCAGTGTTTCCAGTAAACGCTGTTTTTCAGCAACTTCTATTTGGAGATTCGAGGCAATAAAATGGATGAGAAACGTAGGAGAATCAATGTTCTGGATCGCATAGGCCGCTTCGCTTGGCAGGTTTGGCGACAAATTAACGATCTGAATGGCCAACTCTTTTATCGAGCGCATTCGAGCCTGTACTTCGATCTCTGCACCAGCCAAATCTTCGACAACAGCCTGCACACGCGCCGTGAAATAGGGCTCTTCTTTGACGAACTGAGTGATTTTAAATCGGCGTTTGCCTTGAATGACAATCGATTTACTACCATCCGGCATCTTGATCAATTTCAAAATGCTCGCAACCGTCCCAAATTCGTACAAATCAGCGGGGGCTGGATTCTCGGTGTCGGAGCTTTTTTGAGCTACAACTCCGATCAGGCGATCATCACCAAAAGAATCCTTAACCAACTTTAAGGAAGTGTCACGTCCAACAGTTATCGGGAGCACAACACCGGGAAAAAGTACCGTGTTGCGGAGCGTAAGAATGGGAAGCGTATCCGGGACATCGGATAAACTCATCTCCTTCTCTTCGTCGGCCGTCGGAAGGGGAATACTCTGTTCTAAGTCGTCGTCTTGTAAAAACTCTAAATCCTGAAGCATGTAATTTGAATTGAGATCGGGTTTCTGATCAGGCATAGTCCAATTTCAAAAACCAAGCCAAAAAGGTTCTTCTGACAACTTGTCGGTACCGGAGATGATCCGCTACGAAAGCTCGGACATGAGAGCTTCCAGTTCAATTATTTTGAACGGTTTTGTCATAACCCGACTAATAGCTCCTCCATCGACGCGTAGGTCGGTGTCGCCTGTCAGCAAAATAATCGGAATGCTGGGATCGGCTTTCCGAATCTGATACGCCAGTCCGCGGCCGCTCATTTCAGGCATTCCTTGGTCCGTAATAACAAAATCAAACAAACCCGCCGAAAACGTAGACAACGCCTCCGGGCCGGACGCAGCGGATACCACGTGGTGACCCCGAATGGTCAATAATTTGCTGATAACTCCTCGGACCATTTCTTCGTCGTCTACAACCAAAATGCGTTTGGAGGAGGCAGCGGCGGGTATCGATACCAACTCAGCACTGGGGGAAGTGCTGGCCTGAATGGCTGGGAAACGAAGAGAAAAAACAGATCCGGCCCCCAGATTCGAACTCACGGCTATAGATCCTCCGTGCTCTGGCAGGATGCCCGAGGCCACAGCCAAACCCATCCCTGTACCTCGGTCGCCTTTGGTCGTAAAAAGTGGTTCAAATATCTGCTTTTGAACCTCCTTGGACATTCCTGTACCCGTATCGGAGACTTGAATATCGACAAAGGGTCCCGTCGATTGGCCGTCAAAAACAACCGAGCCTCCAGTGGGCATTGCGTGCACGGCATTCAAAATTAAATTGACGAAAACATCTCGTATTTCGGATGCAGACCCTTCAATTGGAGGTAGTTCTTTCAAGTTGGAGGCGATTGAAATATCGATTCCGAGCCGGCGAGGTTCGTTGAACCAGTAAGGCTTTGTGAAGGATATACATTCAGAAACGAGGGCTGTTAGGTCAATTGGTTCAAAGGTAGTCCGCACTTCTTGTCGGATGTAGCGCTGCACTTTGGATATAAGCTCTGCTCCGTATCGAGCCGCTTTTTCAATGGTTGTCAGATGCTGTTCAGCATTGGCAAGGCCTTCAATCTTCCATAACTCGATGTGTCCCAAGATTCCGCTTAACATGTTGTTGAAATCGTGTGTCATCCCCATGGTCATGCGCCCCAGCGTCTACATCCGATGTCGATGGGTTTGGCTTTCGGTCCATGTGGATGGCTCGGACAAAATTTCACCCGAAATCGCGACAGAACAGGAGCCCGTTGGATTGTCGTCCTGAACAGGAATGAAGTGCAGTAACACCGGAATGGGAATATCCCTGTTGGCTCGATGCACCATAAAAAGGGCGTGCGTTACCAAGGAGCCTCGGGATGCCTCTTTAAGGTTTTGACGGGCTATTTCTGCGTCATCCGATTGCAAGTTGGACCAGATATCCGGATGCGACCCAAGAAGTCCTAGCCAAGCACTGTTGCGCGATAGAATGGACCCGTCGGCAGCACAAGTGGCTACGAGTAATTCAGGCTCAATCATTCCGGCTGGAGAAGAATAATCTGACATGCTGTTAAAAAATCGTCCGTGTGTTTTGCGATTTTCACGCGCTTCTCTTAGGACACATAAGCGTCGGGTCGAGTAAAATCGTACCTTACTCGAAAGATTGAATATAGCAAAATATTCCATCTCGCATCTCTTGCTACTATCGTTATGTTTTAACGTAGAAAAGCAAGCCATCCTGTTAAATACAAGCGTCCCTGTTCACATGTGGTATAACTCAATTCTCGAAACAGTTGGAAACACTCCCTTGGTACGTCTGAATACCTTGTTTTCAGATTTCCCATGTACTGTTTTAGCCAAGGTTGAATTCTTTAATCCGGGCGGATCGGTCAAGGATAGAATTGGTATTGCGATGATTGAGGCGGCCGAAAAGGACGGTCGTTTGAAGCCGGGCGGCACCATTGTTGAAGGCACATCCGGAAATACAGGTGCCGGATTGGCCTTGGCCGCGATCACGAAAGGGTACAAGTGCATCTTCACAACTACCGACAAGCAGAGCCCAGAAAAGGCAGACGTACTTCGGGCACTAGGAGCAGAGGTTTTGATCTGTCCAACCAATGTGGCTCCTGATGATCCGCGGTCGTATTACTCCGTTTCTAGACGTCTAGCAGAGGAAACACCCAATTCAGTGTATCTGAATCAATACGATAATCCCGCCAACGCCATCGCGCATTATGAGACCTCTGGACCCGAGATTTGGGACCAAACGGAGGGTAGAGTTACCCATTATTTTGCCTCTGCCGGCACGGGAGGGACCATATCAGGGACCGCTAAATACTTAAAAGAGCAAAATCCGGACGTCAAAATAATAGGCGTGGATACCTTTGGGTCGGTCTACCACAAGTATTTTTATACGCGCGAATTCGATCACGCGGAAATTTATCCTTATTTGACGGAGGGAGCGGGAGAAGATATTTTGGCGCTCAACATGGATTTTGACTTAGTCGACCACTATGTCCGGTCCACAGACAAGGAAAACATGATCATGACTCGTCGGTTGGCGCGACAAGAAGGCTTATTTGTCGGTCAAACGAGCGGGCTAGCCGTGTCTGGAGCCAGGAAGTGGCTAAAAGACAACGCCGCTAGCTTAAAACCCGAAGACGTTGTGGTTATACTTTTACCAGATACGGGATTTCGATACCTGTCAAAAACGTATAACGACACGTGGATGCGAAGCCATGGGTTTTTGGACGACAAGCACGAACTCTGTGCAGCCGATGTAGTTACGGAATCTCACTTAAACTCAGAAATCGTTTCGGTAAAGCCGGACGATACGCTTCAGACGGCCATCGACCGCATGGTCCAAAAAGGCATTTCCCAACTTCCGGTTATTGATCACGGATCCGTAATCGGAAGCGTAACGGAATCTGTGGTGCTCAACAAACTGATTGAAGATCCTAATTCCAGAGGACTTGCTGTTTCTGAGGCGATGGGGCCGCCGTTTCCAATAGTGGATATGGATACTCCTTTCGGAGGATTAACGTCTTTAATGAAGGAAGCACCGGGCGCCGTCCTAGTTAGAACCGATTCAGGAGCCTATTCGATCATAACCAAGAGCGACTTGATCGAGGCGTTATCGGGCCAGAAAAAATCAAAATTTTAGAACATACCAAGAAAGACAATACAAAGGTCATGAAAGACAATAAAGAGGGCAAAGGCCCAGTAGGCCCGCAGTTAAATATCGAACTGACAGAGGACATTGCGGAAGGCACCTATTCGAATTTAGTCATGCTTGCCCATTCTTCGGAGGAATTCATTCTGGATTTTATACGAGTGATGCCAGGAATCCCCAAGGCCAAAGTGAAAAGTCGCATTATCGTGACGCCGCAACACGCCAAACGTCTATTGAGAGCTTTAGCAGAGAATATTGAACGTTTTGAGCGGGCGCATGGGGATATCAACGAGACGTCGGGGCAGGGGCCCGCGGTTCACTTTGGAGTTCCAGGAGGAGAGGCGTAAAACCAAAAAGCGTAGATCAGACTTCAAAGGCGAATGTCTATTTACTAACGCGCTGCATAACGAACAGGGCAAATAAAAGGAAGACGACGTGGGGAGCCCAGGCCGCCATCAGAGGCGAAATTTCACCCGCGTATCCAAATGGCTCGATCAATTTCATGAGAGCCAAATAAATAAAGGCGAAAGCTAACCCTATGCCTATTTGAACGGCCTGTCCGCCCCTGCGCCGGACGGAAGCCAATGGAACAGCCAATAGTATCAAGATTAGGTTGGAAAAGGGGTAGGAAAACTTGCTGTAATACATAACAAGAGGCCTTCCAAGCCGGTTGGCACCCGTCCTTTCTAGCGCTTCAAGGTATTCCTTGGCGGCGCTGATGGACATGGCATCGACATCCCCCTGAGTTCGGGCGAAATCTCGGGGCAAAATGGACAGAGACGTATCGATAACGGCAAAATCCATCTGTGTCATATTACCGGCTGTATCAAATGTGCGCACGGTTGGCTCGACTAATTGCCACGTGGAGGTAGAGTCAATCCACATCATTCGCTCGGCATCAATGCGCTCTGTCATCGTTCCATCGGGCAAAAACGATTGTATGGTTACCGTCGTGGCCGTTTTCGAGTTGCGATCGTAGAAACTTACCGAGATGATGCTCCCCGGAGCATTTTGTCGGTGAATATTGGCGAATTCAGCCTGTCCTTGCGCGTCTTTGGTAAAATTTTGTTCAAAGGTTAGCCGCACCGCATTGGTTTGAGGTACGACCCATCCGTTAAACCAAAACATACATCCGGTAACAAACACGCCGACGACCAGAAAGGGGACTACCAATCGGTAAATGGAGACGCCTGCAGACTGTAAGGACGCGAGTTCTAATTTTTGAGACAGCCTTCCCGTCAGAAAAACAGCTGCAATAAAGAGGGCAAGGGGAGAAATGAGCCTAATAATCTCCGGAACGTAATTAGGGTAGTAGGTCAAAAAGACTTCCTTCATGGTGGCCCCTCGGTCCATGAAATCGTCGATATACTCGACGTAGTGCAAGACCACAAAAAACACAATGAGGCCTACCAGCAGCAGTAGGTAGCCGGATATAAATCGCCTAATTATGTGGAGATCATACGTCATTTATTAAGCACGGCCTAAAAGAAACGGAGAATATGCGTTGCCTGCCCTAATATGGGAAGTAATTGCATCAAACGCATCGTAGTTTTCAGCCTTCAAGTTACGTATTTCCAGAATCCATGAAAGTCCACGAATACCAAGCAAAAGAAATTCTTGCACGCTACGGCGTCCCCGTCCAAAAAGGGGTTCTAGCAACCTCCGTTAGTGGGGCGGTCGACGCAGCTAAAAAATTACATGCTGAAACCGGAGCCGAACTCTTTGTAGTCAAAGCACAAGTTCACGCGGGCGGTCGCGGCAAGGGCGGCGGCGTAAAGTTAGCTAGATCTTTTGAAGAAGTAGAAGAAAAAGCCAGTGCCATTCTTGGCATGATGTTAAAAACACCGCAGACGGGTCCAGAAGGACAAAAAGTTCGGTCAGTACTCATTGCTGATGCAGTGGACATCGAAAAAGAGTTCTACTTGGGAATCACCTTAGATCGTCAGACGAATATGACGGTCATAATGGCTTCGACCGAAGGTGGCGTCGAGATCGAAAAAGTGGCCGAAGAAACGCCAGAGCTCATTTTAAAGGAATGGATTGATCCGGCCATTGGCCTTCAAGGATTCCAAGCGCGCAGACTCGCCTTCGGATTGGGTTTTGAGGGAGATGCATTTAAAAAGGCGGTCAAATTTATTTTGGCACTCTATGATGCGTACGAATCGACGGACTGTTCGATTGCTGAGATCAACCCGCTGACGCTGACTAAAAGTGGCGATGTGCTAGCGATCGACGCAAAGCTAAATCTTGACGACAACGCTTTATTTCGTCACAAAGACCTGGCGCAGCTACGGGATGTGCACGAAGAGGATCCATTAGAACTGGAAGCTTCTGAACATCAATTAAATTACGTAAAGCTGGACGGCAACGTAGGCTGTATGGTTAATGGCGCGGGCCTGGCCATGGCTACCATGGATATTATTAAGATTGCCGGGGGAGAGCCTGCCAATTTTCTTGACGTTGGCGGCGGAGCAAACCCAAGCACGGTAGAGGCTGGCTTTAGAATTATTCTAAAAGACCCTGCGGTAAAAGCCATCTTGATTAACATTTTTGGCGGAATTGTGCGTTGCGACCGCGTCGCCAAGGGTGTTGTTGAAGCAGCAAACAAGGTTCAAATCAATCTTCCTTTGATTGTGCGGCTTCAGGGCACCAATGCCCAAGAGGGTAAACAAATCCTTGATGAAAGTGGCCTCAAAGTAGAGACAGCCATTCTCTTCCAAGAAGCTGCGGATAAAGTCACCAAAGCATTGGCAGGTTAGCGCATCAATTTCTAATGATAGGTGGGGGATCCGTGTCTGAACTCAATTCGGCCCAAAATCGAGGGAAAACCGTTCGATTATCTAAGGTGACGCGTAGGTTTGGAAATCTGCGGGCGGTAGACAACGTCTCTTTAGAAATTCCGGAGGGGTCGTTTTTTTCCCTTCTAGGACCGAGCGGCTGTGGTAAATCGACCACCTTGCGCATTATTTCTGGGTTTGAGTTTCCGGATGAGGGGAACGTGTTTATTGGTGATAAAGACGTCACCCATTTGGATGCCAGGCGCCGTCCGACCGTGATGGTTTTCCAGAACTATGCCTTATTTCCCCATATGTCTGTCAAAGAAAATGTGGAATACGGACTGAAAGTGAGGAAAATGAAATCGGCCGACCGAGCAAGGCGGGTCCAGGAGTCGCTTGATCGGGTGGATATGGGCCCATTTTTAAAAACGCCGGTAACCTCACTTTCTGGAGGCCAACAACAACGCGTCGCGCTAGCACGAGCTGTAGCCATCGAGCCAGATGTTATTCTTTTTGATGAGCCACTCTCTAATCTTGACGTCACCCTGCGGCAGCAAACGCGTGTAGAGCTCAAAGCGCTTCAGCGCCGTCTCGGACTAACCAGCATTTATGTTACCCACGATCAGGAGGAGGCGCTCGCTCTGTCCGATCAAATCGCGGTGATGAGAGACGGGAAAATTGTTCAGGTTGGCGCGCCCAAAACATTGTACAACGAGCCTAATTCGGCATTTGTAGCCTCTTTTTTAGGCGGAAGCAATATTTTGGTGGATCCGAAGCATGCGATGCTGTTAACGGGGTACGATATAGCACCAACACAAGCCGTGGCCATACGATCGGAGCACGTTAGTGTGGTCGAATCTGGAGGAATGGAAGGGGAAGTGGTGTCTCGTCAGTTTTTAGGTATGATTACGGAGATCGAAATTAAGGTACAAGGTGCGAAACTTACCCTGAAAACCACGGAAAACGTCCCGGATTCAAGCCACTTGCAAGTAAAAATTCTGGCTAGTCAAATCGTTTCAAACGATTTATAAGTGATTCAAGTCGATTAGAATCCGCCAAAGCGATCGCGGACATCCGATTTTGGCTGACGGATGCGCAAAAGATCTCTGAGTTTACCGCTTTTCACGTGCAGGTCGAATCCCCAGGATTGGTACAAGCCAAAAGGCACCCAATTGAACGACATTTGCCAGCACTCAAAATCGCGGGAAAGTGCCAGATTGGTGGTAGCCATGCGCCCCGATTCAATATCATAACCGGTCCTGCTTGCGACTTTCCAGTTGGGCGTTAGGCTTAGATCGAAAGAGGCATTGATGATGGCTCTTCGAATAGAGGAAACGCCGGTTTTGGTTATTCCGTATGAAAAGTCAAGATTAATAGACCAGGGAATCGAAAAATCGGTATTGGTGGCCAGACCGTACGTGTTTTGGAGTATTTGACTAGATCCATTAGGATTAGTGGTCCCAAAACTAGGCTGGTTTTGAACCAGGCCTGCTCTGGGTGTCGTCAACGGCCTGTCTCCGGCGCCTTGTTTACTCCTAAGAGACGTTCTCATGGTAATGTTAGTGGATGTCATCCTGCCTAAAGGCGAGCTCCAGGAGATCGCAGAGTCGTCAATCGTGCGGCCCAGGTCAGAAACCTGATAGGGAGAAAAGGTGCTTCCAAGGTCGATATCTACTTTCCCCAGTACGCGCGTACGAGCGCTGAGCCTGATATCGTTCATCTTTAGCGAATCGGCCGCAAAATTATAGGCGCTTGATATGCTTAGATCAAATAGCTTGAGTGCGCTGGATTTGTTGTTAGTCGCCAGAGAATCTACCACCGATCGTTTAGTCTCGAAGGTATTGTTCATGGAGAACGTTAAGGCCTGCTGGCGACCTCGTCCCACAGCTGATACCACTGCATAATCAACTTCCTGGCCGTTTTTGTCGGTGTACGAGCGGGTGTTGCCCCACTTGTCGTCGAAGAAATCAGGCCTGTAAGAGAAGCCGATGTTAGGACGAACGGTGTGGCGAATTCCTGAATACCCGAACCCGGAAACGGGAAAAAGCCCATAAAAGGTAGTTCCAACCGTTAGGGAAGAGCTGAATTGCCGTAAAGCGAAAAATCCGGGATCATAAGAAACGTCAACCGCGGACGAATCAGCATTCAAACTTCGGCGCTCGGTTTCTAGATACCAATCCTCAGAATACGAGAGCGATGGCGATACGTTGAGGTTTACATTACCAATGACGGGGACTCTGCTTACCGAAAAGGGTGCCGAAATGGGGATTCGATGAGAAGCTTGAAAGTCAAACTGTCTCGCGTTTCCTGTTGCTCGCTCAAATTCATCTTTAGACAACAGGGCATCAAACCAATTGATATCCGCCGCTAATGTATCACCGCGAGCTAGCAGTTCTTCGTCTGCTAATGGCCGGAAGCGATATTGATTGTTCACATTGAAGTTATAGCCCACTGTAAGTTTGTCTCGAATTCCCTCTTTGGCCCCTGGTAGTCTTGTTTGGTGAGCCAACGGCTTAAAACTGTTCTGCGAAAAGGCCAAGCTGGGGAGTGTCATGGTGACCTCGCCTGTTGAAAGAACTTGACGCTGGTTCATTTGAACGGTTAAGTTTCTATTGGTCCATCGTTGGCTGAATTTGACACTCGACTGCAAATCCTGACGAATACGGTCATCATAATTCTGAGAGACGGCTTGTAAATAGGTCGAGGAAGACATGTTTACATTGGCGTTAAAAGAAGCCTTCTGTCCAATGGTTTGGTTGTGCATCCATCGGAAAGCACTTGTTTGCCGGACAGAATAGGAAGGGTCACCGGGCTCGCCATCTCTAAATCGAGCATAGTCAAGCATGACCTGTCCATCGTAGGCATACATTTTCCTATAGCGGTACATGGTTTTTGATTCCCAGCTTCCGCGGGTCCAAAACCCACCTTGGAGCTGGAGATCCATATATTCGTTCATCGAAAAGTACCAGCCCCAATCACGCAGGTAAAAGCCAAATTGATCTTCGCCGTAGGTCGGAGGTAGGGGACCGCTGCGCCGGGTGTCCTGGGCGGGTAGAAACCCAAACGGAAGCCAAAGTGGGGTCGGTATGTTGTACAGATACAGTTGAATAGGCCCCGTATAGATCCACTTCTTACCTATCATTTTCATTTTGTTGGACCGAAGGGAGTACGATGGGTCCTCGGTGCAAGAACATGTCGTGTACAAGCCGTCACGGATGAAAAGTACACTGTCTTCCATGGCTTTCAGTACACCGGCGCGTATAAATCCCTCCTCGAAGTTGGTTTGTACGTTGACAATTCTGCCTCGCTGTGTTTTCAAGTTGAACGAAAGTTGATCGCCCAAAAAAGGATCGCCCCCCTGAATAATTTGCGGCCGTCCAACCCAGCCTGTATCTGCTTGAAAGCCCCGGGCGTGAAGCTCTTCTTCGGCCAACAAGAGATCAATATCGTGAGCGGTTAAAACTGTGCCCTCATACGTAACTTTGGCATTGCCGTGAAGTGTGGCCACGCGAGCGCCCGTTTTTAGCCGAAAGATGAGTGAATCGGTTGCTGAAAATTCTACAGGGGCGTTTAGGCCGGGAGTCGAAGGCAAGGACTCATTCCGGATCGATTGAAGGGAATCGGCTGTTGATGCTGATTTCTGACTTGCATTGCCGCTCGTTTGAGTCTGTGCGGAAGCGAAGGAAGGGCCTGAAATAACACATGCGAAGACGGTAAGGCACGCCCTCGCTAGAAGCATCCTAGACGAATGTCCGTGGACCGTAAAACGAGCAGAAGATTTTTCACTCAGGGGAAATACCGTTTTCGTCCACATGTTGAAACACAAGATGGCCTGCTCCAAGCATACCGACCTCGTTTCCGCGGGTTTCCTGAACCAATTCGAGGCCAGCCTGAAGAGCTGGGGTCACGTAGTGATTTAGCGTTGCACGAGCCTCATCCAAAATGTAGTGTCCAGCTGCAGAAAGCCCTCCACCGACTACCACTTTCCGAATATCCAATAAGTTGACGGCAGATCCCAATACGCAACCCAATTTGTGACCGGCCCAGGCCAAGACTTCTCGTGCGCCCGAGTCACCCAATTCTGCGGCTTCGAAGAGCATTTTCGGGGTAATTCCTTGAAGATCATCCTCGGCCATTTGGTGCATCAAGCTGTCTTTCTTGTTTATCAAGCGGTATCGGGCGTGCCTTGAAAGAAACCGTTGCCCCAAATAGGCTTCGATGGCACCAGCTACGCCACTTCGAGCAAAAGGCCCTTCATAGTCTATGGTCATGTGTCCGATTTCGCCAGCGGCCCCAGTGGCTCCCCGAAATATCTTATTTTGATAGATAATGGCGCCTCCAACACCTGTTCCCAGGGTGACCATGATGAATGAATCAAAGCGATGGCCGACTCCATAGTGAGCTGAACCCAAAGCCGCTACGTTGGCATCGTTCTCAACTAGGGTTAAAAGTGGCCTGTCAAGTCTAGAAGCCAGAGCGTCTCCCACGTGGATGCTTTCCCATCCAGGAAAATTAGGAGGGCTTGAGACGGTGGTTCGGGCCCAGTTTATGGCTCCCGGAGACCCCAATCCAACTCCGACAACATCAGGAAAACGTGTAGAGTACCCAGAAATTAAGTCTGCAATTCTATCCAATACGTACTGTGGGCCTTCATCAGCGTTCGTAGGGACAGATACTTCTTCTAATAAACCATCGGATTCCGAGATTAATCCAGCCTTAATAGCTGTCCCACCAAGATCGATGCCAATAGCTTTTCTATTCATCTTCAGAGCTTTCCGATCTTTATTTATCAGGGGCTTTTAGTGTTAGATCCGACTGAACAACCGTATACACCGTCTCGTCTGTCCGACTCATGAAATATTTTTCTCTAGCAAAGCGCTCTATTTCCATCGGGGTCAGATCGCGAGACAAGATATCAGTCAATCTGTTCATTTCACTCCGTAGGAGTGCATTGCTCTTTGTAAGCTCTGCCTTTTCCCGATGCAATTTGATACGAGTGACCAAGCTATAGCTATCGAAAAACACAAACCAAATAATAGCGGCAACGCTGCTTGCGGCGATTACTACCCGTCGAAAACGGCTTAAAGCTTTTTTTAAAAAGTCAGAAAAAGCCATTACAAGTTTTTCAACGCGTTTAAGGCGATTGATCTTGAGTTGGAAGGGATTTCGATCGACAAGGTACTAAAATCGGAACGCTTTCATGCCAGGATACACACCCGCCAGTCCTAAATGTTCTTCAAGGCGTAAAAGTTGATTGTATTTGGCCATTCTGTCGCTTCGACTGGCAGAGCCTGTTTTTATCTGCCCCGAGTTTACGGCCACGGCAAGATCGGCTATTGTGGTGTCCTCCGTTTCGCCCGACCGATGGGAAATGACGGAAGTATATCCGTTTTTGTGCGCCATTTCGATGGCTTCTAGCGTCTCGGAAAGCGTTCCAATCTGGTTCAGTTTGACGAGGATGGAGTTTGCGCACCCAGAATCAATACCTTTTTGGAGAAAGGAAGTGTTCGTCACAAACAAATCATCTCCAACTAGTTGAACCTTGCGGCCCACTTCTCTGGTCAATTTATTCCAACCTTCCCAGTCGTGTTCAGACATCGCATCTTCAATAGAAATAATGGGATAACGTGCCACCCAATCTGCCCAGAAAGCGACCATTTCGTCCGAAGAACGAATGCGGTTCGGATCACTTTTCCAAAAACAGTAACCGCCGTCTTTAGCCATTTCAGAAGATGCAGGATCCAGCGCGATATAAATGTCTTCTCCAGGTCGGTAACCTGCCTTTTCAATGGCCCGCAAAATCACTTCAATAGCCTCTTCATTAGAGGATAAATCGGGGGCAAATCCTCCTTCATCGCCCACTGCGGTGTTCATTTTGCGATCATGGAGTACGGTCTTTAGATGATGAAAAACTTCTGATCCCATACGAAGGGCTTCTGAAAAAGAAGAAGCCCCGGTAGGCATAATCATAAATTCCTGCATGTCGACGCTATTATCGGCATGTCGACCACCATTTATGATGTTCATCATCGGAACAGGGAGCTGACGAGCACCGGCTCCACCGATGTACCGATACAAGGGAAGTCCTGTAGCGCTAGCTCCCGCATTGGCAACGGCCAAAGAAACGCCTAAAATGGCATTTGCTCCCAAGTTGCTTTTGTTGGCGGTGCCGTCGAGTTCAATCAGATGCTGATCTATTTCCACTTGATCCATCACGAACCAGCCTTCTAATTCCGGGGCAATGATGTCGTTCACGTTTTCTACGGCTCGTTCAACACCTTTTCCCATGTACCTTGAAGCGTCCCCATCGCGTAACTCGACCGCTTCGTTTTCGCCGGTAGAAGCCCCACTAGGCACGGCGGCACGGCCAAAATGGCCATCTTCGGTCATTACTTCAACTTCAATTGTTGGATTTCCGCGGCTGTCAAATATCTGACGGGCATGGACTTCAGCTATGAGGGACATAATTATGTTGGATTGATCGAGATCGTTTTGATAGGAGTTCCAAAGTTCGGGAGGACGGAGTCGATTCCCAATAGCAATACACGCATTTCGCAAGGTTTTCGGATATTATGGCGAGGCCAGGTTTTCGGATATTATGGCGAGGCCATAAAAAAGGAGGGCTGCGCTTCGCGCAGCCCTCCTAAAACCTTTTTCCTCTAACCTGCCACGTGAACACATGTGGGACACGATAAACATGCAAGGTTACTTGATACCTATCGGACGGAAGTAGACTCTGCAATCCAGCTGTAACAGCCGTAGTCGATCGTGTATTTATCGCCAGGGTTCCAGGCTTTGAAAAACTTATCCTCAGCGGTGGGGAAGAAACGTCTAATGTTCGTAACCCGGTTTCTGGCCTGATTTTTTAGGGCTTCAATTCCTGATGCAGCAGCGGCTCGGTCAAAATAGTCTGCTGCTAACCAGTAAACGGCGCGGTCTTCTCTTTCAAAAGATCCACATCCTTGTACCGCAGTAACATACAGGTCACCAATGGCAATTAGAGCCTGTACGTACGTCGGATCCGCCTTTAAAGACTGATTAAATTGAGTCCGAGCGTTGGCAAGGCGACCCTCTTGTTGGTGAGCAATACCGATGTTGAAATAAACTTCCTTTGCAGCATCTTTTCCACCCGGCATGTCAAGGGATGCATTGTATAGCTTGATGGCATCCGCTGTATCCCCATCGTCCAGACGCATTTTTGCTACAGTTCTATACAAACGTGAGGTAGGGGAGGTTTTCATGACCTTGTCGGCCAATTCGTATGCCCGGTCCCGCATTTTTTCGTCCATATAAAGCTGAAGTAGTTCAGCTTTCAATTCAGCGTCGTCTGGATTTTTCTCAACCTGACTTTCCAAAAAAGCAATGCGTTCGAGTGGGGAGGTAAATAGCTGTCCTCTCCAAGTCTCAATTGTTGTTAAAACCTCAGCGTTCCCAGTAAAGTCTGCCTCAACTTGGTCCATAAATTCTACGGCATCCGCTTTATTGTCTTTCGAAACCATATCGAAGATGATAAAATTGATGTAGTAATTCTGAATATTGGAATGGTCGATGTTATAGGCAGCCAAATAAACAGGACCTACTTCGGTTTGAAGCTCTGGCATCTCTTCTGCATGCGACTGCATGAATCTTCCTTTATTAAAGGTCCAATCATAGAGCCCAAAATTGATTCCTGATTTACTCATCTGATCGGGAGCCCGATTGTACACAGCTAGTGCACTATCTAAAAAGCTGCGCCGAAGAGTAGCATCATCAGCAGCGGTGGCCAAGCCTTCAAAAAGCTCTACATAGCGCTTGAAGTTTCTGTCAGACTTTGAAGGATAATCCGGCGCGCAGCGCAAAATCCAGCGCAGGTACGGAAGCGCGGTCTCAAAGCCTCCGTTTTTAAAATCTTCAGCATACAGGCTGTAGTTCATCGGAACATCGTCCGTATTGCACTCAGCCTGAGCGAAAACTGTATTTACGGATGCCATAAGGCTCCAGAAAGTACTCAGCAAGATGATGCTGAAAAGAGTGGTTTTTCTATTTAGATGGCGGTTGTGCATGGTTCCGATAGTTTTTCTGTACGAGGGTAATACCTCTTAGAGGCCTGGTAATACGCTGGTAAGGCTAAGTTCAAAGATCAGTTAAGTTTAACCTAGTGGTGGGCGATCAAACCAACGCTCCCCAAAGTTAAGGTTTAGGCCAAATCGAACGTATCGATCCTGGATGAGACCATTCGAAGATTTCCCTCGCTGTCCCACGTCCAGATTAAAGTCAATTGTCGTGCCAGGAATTAACGAAGGGACGCTAATGCCACCTGTAACTCCAAATGCGCCTATTTTTTGGTCTGGTAAGGGTGAGATATAGGACTGTTCCGTATACAATCCAAGACGGTAGGCTATTCTCTGAGACCAAGTAGCAAAGGGGCGCCTGGCTGCAGGCCAAAATTCGGTCCCTGCGGAAATCCGCAATCGATTCGTTGTATTAGAATTGCCGCTGGAGCTGTATCCCGGAAAATCTAAGTCGCTTTCAAACGAAGACCAGTTTTCAAACTCGACATCGCCAACTAAAGTCCATTTAGCTACGGGTTGGTAAGCAACACCAAAACCAAAACCAAACGGCAACTTTACATCTCCATGCAACGTGGTCCCCAAGGTATCGCGGTCCAATTTGTTGACCAATGCACGTGTTCTCGTGGCTTTCAACGTGGTCGGTAAGTGAACGGTACCCGCAATAACTAAACCTTGCGACGAAGGCAGATTAGGAACGACATATCGAAATCCAGCGGTTGCAGAAAGTCCACTTAGTCTCGTGGAGCCCACTACGGAACGATCGGTGAATTCGGTCGAATTGAAGACAGAGGTTTGGGCTTCTTCTAGAATACCAAAAATAAAATTGACGCTTGCGCCCAAAAACACATTGGAATTTAGCCGGTGCCCAATTCCAGCCGACAAATTTTGAAGACCGCCGTTACCCCTAAAGGTAGTCAAATAGGGCGATACGCTACCTAGTTCAGGGTCAAAATCAACAGCGGACTCCACATCTACGCGGTAGCTTACACGGCTATAGGGCGCAAAGGAGACACCAATTCCGGTGACGTTTGTCTTTAACGGGAAGCCGAAATTGACACCGGACAACGAACCGGACGCCAATGTCGCAGATTCAGCGCCAGAAGCACTCGCCGTAATTTTTTCGTAAGTCAACCCTCCAGCAAATCTGGTCAAATATTGATCACTGTAGGACGCGGGATTAGACGTATTTAAATATTGTGACGATGGAAGCGCCAACCCGCCGCCACCCATTGCCTGACTCCGAGAAGAACTAAAGTTCTGACGTAGTCCGACCCCAAAGCGCGAGTATATCGAGCCGTCCGTTTGGCTTTGTGCCTGGATAGGTGAAGCGAAAACAGAGCCCATCAACAGAAAGGCCCCTAGCCAGAGGGCAAATGGACTTCCGCCCGTCCGATATGTTTGATAAAGATTCATTAGTCTCAGTTGAGGGACGTATAAGTAATGACAGCGCGAGGGCCAAAAGTTGCTGGGAGGCCCTTCTTAAACGCTAAAGCCCCTACGGTGCTTGATTCTACTGGAAAATAGAGTTCAAATCGGTCAAGTCCTGAATTGCCAAGATTTGCGCTTTGAATAACGTTTGAGAGGATTGAAGAATCAAAAGAAAGGGTACCATCGGAGGACAACTCTGCAACGACCAGATTCAATCGGGTAGAATTGTCAACAGCAACCGCTCTCAATCCTACGCGCGTTGGGCTAGAATGGGCAAAGTTTGCCGGGTAAAGCGCATCCGTGTTTTCCGTGTTTAATCGAATAATCACTCGGTGGAAAGCCGCTTCTCCAAAATCTGGCCCTTCGACATCAAAACGTAAAGCCAACGTTTCCGCCGCACCATCCCGCAATGTAGTGTATGAAGGCGTTTCTGAGGCATTGGCAAAAGATGATGAGGACAAAATCTTTGACATGGAAAAATTCACGGTGTCCCCAGGAACGGATGAAGCTCGGAGCGATGAACCGCTGAAATGTACTCCTAAAACAGCGTTTCCTTGGGTGGCCCTGAAGGCAAAACCATGAAAAACGTCGACGAAGCTTGTGCTCCGTAAAATACTGTTGTTAGTGGCGACCCAAGCGCTGGGAAGCGCAATATTAACGACTCCTTTGGTAGGATTTAGCGTCGAACTAGTGACTAAAGTCTGAGCGACCAAAAAAGTGTCGGAGCGCGCATCAGTGGATAACCAATCGGCGGCAATCTCGTAAATATCGATGGTTACAGGCGTCAACGTGTCTCCATAAGCGTAGTCCACGTTGAGCTCTAAATCGGCAAAAGAAACGGTTTCGGCTCTAAAGGCGGACGTTACGTTCGAACTGTTTACAAAATCGACGTAGCCCGTCATGGAAAATGATCCTGAAACAGGATCAACCACCTTTCCAAATAATGTTCTGAAGGCCCCCGCGGTATTCGTACCGCCTGAAATGTCTCCAAATTCTGATGGGCCAACAAAGGACGGAGGAAGGGTTACAACATCTGTTTCGCCGGCCTGTGCATCCACTAAATCGAGTCCAATCTGCGAGGGATCATCGCAGGCGGACAAAAAAATGAATGAAAATAGCAGGACAAAAAGGCGGTTTCGGATCAAAAAATGGTTAGGCATCCAATAAGCAAAAAATGGTGGTAGCTGTTAAACACAACGCTAGAGATGTACTCATTCGTATAGGACTACTGAAAAAACGGTTTTCCGATAGAAAGACTTGCACAACCTTAATCCAATAGTATGCCTTGGAAAGAGTTGTTGTTTCTACCTTTTAGGGTATTTCCTCGTGTATTCGTCAAAAAGGTCAACTAAACGGCTACTCCACTCAACACACTTTCATAAACAGCTACCGCTTCATCCATTTGCTGTTCGGCAATGCCAGAAAATGCCGCTGAATCGGTCAAGTGATTCATGGATGGGGGGTAAATGGTGGCGTCTGAAAAGTGGAGGCCAGCATCTACAGGAGAACCACCAATTAGGCTATCGTGACGGGACATAGTCAATGATCCAAACGAGTCCTCCGAGAACCGTAGATCAAAATCTACTAATTCCGGCGTGTACACAATTTTGGAGTCTTTAAATTGCTCATCATCTCCGAACTCTGTCCGCAATACATACGGAACCATTCCACTGAGCCAGCCAAATGCGTGCACAATGTCCGGTTGCCAGCCCAAATTTCTGATAGTTCGAATAACGCTTCTGGCATAAAAAGCCGACCGTTCTAGATTGTCTTCAAAGAACTCACCCTGCCTGTCAGAGAAAATACCTTTGCGCTTAAAGTAGTAGGTATTGTCCATAAAATAGACCTGTAATCGGATGCCAGGAATGGAAGCAACTTTAACTCTTAGCACCTCCGTTCTGTCACCTAATTGGATCTCGCTGCCAGATAGTCGGATAACTTCGTGAAGTCTATTCCTGCGTTCACTCACCGTACCATAGCGCGGCATCATGATGCGCGTCTCAAATTTTCCAGATTCGTGAAGAGCCTCAGGTAGGCTACGCACTACCTTTGCCAGTTCAGACGTATCGGAAAAAGGGGCTACTTCTCCAGTAATAAACAGAATCCTCATCGCGTTAACCATACCTTAGTCACATGTGTTGACGGGCAAATACAGTCGAACCAGGTGTAGAAGTGCGTAACTCGAGCGGTCAATCGTCCGATGGCGAGTTAATGGAACACCTTCACTTCCCGGTTGAGTGGTGTTATATGTCGTCCTCGGAATCATGCGGCGGAAATTGACTCGGAGAAAGACAGAATCCCCAATTTACCGAAATCTGATTGTTTTTTCAACTGTCTGGGAAGGTGAGTAGCAGATATGTGCCCAGAAATGCGGCTATATCGTTCAATTAGGTAACAAAACAGTGTCTAAAAGAACCAGAAAGAGATTGCAGGCGTATGACGTGTCATGGCTGAAAAGGATTTTAATAACGCGGTTGTTCTATTTGACGGGGTTTGCAACTTCTGCAATTCGAGCGTCAATTTTGTGCTTGATCGAGATAAACACCATCATTTCAAATTTGGTGCTTTGCAGTCCGACGAAGGAAAGGAATTGTTGTCGAAAATTGGCGATTCCGAAGATTATCTCGATTCCATCGTGCTCGTTGAAGGAAACAAGGTCTATCGAAATTCCGCTGCAGCCCTTCGAATAGCCAGGAGCTTGTCGGGAGGGTGGCCCTTACTATACGCGTTTATAGTCGTGCCGCGACCCATTCGAGACGTCGTATATCGGTTTATCGCCAGGCATCGATACGAATGGTTTGGGAAAATGGAATCGTGCCGAATTCCGACACCAGAAATGCGTTCCCGTTTTATCTAGGGCCGGTTTGGGGCGCCAGATTCCAGCTGAAGCAGCTCGAAATATCTTCGAATAAGTGCTTGGTAGTCGCTCGAGTAGCCCGTTTCAAGCGCCCGAATCAAATCTTTTCGAAGCCTTTCCAGCCGCTCGGAAGGCGGAAGATCAGCCGGACTTTGTCTAAGAATTTCTTCGGCACTCTTACCTTCTCTTTTATTGTCCTTTCCGCGTTCTTGCATGGAGCGCGAGGCTTCTAAAAGCCTTGTAAGGATTTGTTCTTGCCTCTCGACCGTTCTCCTTGACATCCTGTTTTGCTGCAACTCTTCGATCGATTCCATCATTTGGTCAGCAATGCGATTTAAATCCCCTAAGACCTTATTACGCGCATTTTTGTCACGGGACATTTGCCGAAGTTCGTTCCGCATTTTTTCCTGTTGACTACCCAACTGTTTGAGTCGCTCGGTCATGTCGTTAGTGAGCCGAGAGCCCTGCATATCGTTCAGCAATTGCTGAATTTGCTGGTTGATTTGCTGCTGCTGCTGCCCCATCTGCTGCAGCTGTTCCATCATTTGCTCCATGGACTGATTACTTTGTCCCGCACCAGAGCCGTTCATTTGTTGATTAAGAAGCTCCGACAGCATCAGAGCTAATTCATTCAAGTTGGTCATCGCCCCTTTTTGAAATCCACCGGCTCGCCTCGCTGCGCGCTCCGAAAGGGCAACCGTGGCTTCGTTCATCTCCCGCAGCCCATCTCCTGCACGTTGTTGAATATCCCGGGTCATTTGAGGGATTTCTTTTGCGATACGCTGAAGCGAATCGGAGACGACCGTTAGCCCCTCCATCAAATGGGCTTGTGATTGTGCGGCCGTTCGCAACAAAGGCGACTCGGACGCTAGATCAATAATATCGAGCCGAAGTAGTTCTTGCTGTTTCGAGAGCGTAAGCACGTCTTCTAACGCAATGCGAATGGCCGCAATATTGAGCTGCATTTGGGCACCTTGCATGCTCATCTTCATTTCATCCATCTTGGCAGACAATTGGCTCAGTTGCTCCGACATCTTTTGTTGTCCTTGCTTGGCTTCCTGCAATTCACTCTGCCGTAGTTCTTCCGCATTTTGGTTCATTTTTTGCGAAAGTTGCTCATCTTGCGTGTCTTCTAAAAGGTCCTGCATGTCTTCCGAAGGCGCTTTTTTAAGTTCTTCCATGCGTTCGCGCACTTCTTCCATCTTCTCTTCGAGCTTCTTCATGTCCTCGGCGGCCATTTCCTGCTGGTTAGCAAGGTCTTCCTTTTTCTCGCCCGCCTGCTTGTTATCCCCAGAGGAATCTTGGGGCGTCTTCTCTTCATTTTCTAGTTTCGCCGTTTCCTCAGCCAACTTGTTTTCGGTTTCCGACAGATCTTTTGCGCGTTTTTCGATCTCATCCATATCCTGTTGGACTCTGAACTCTTTGAACAAGTCTAACGTGCGTTCAAGTCGGTCCTGATACATTTCCTCCGAGAACTCGAATTTTTCAAGCGCTTCCTGCATCTGATTGAGATCCATAGACTCAATCGCATCTTGCAATTGTTTGAGCGCGTCCATTAGCTCGGGCGTACGGACTTCTTCAACTACCTTTTGGAGTTCTTCAAACATGTCCTTGGTCTGCTCAGAAACGAGATCATTCTCACTCATTTGATCAGCCAACTCTTGCATCTGTGAAGATATTTGATCTACGGCGTTTTCAAGGTTTTCCTCTCGTTGTTGAAGCTGCTCCAGAACGCGCTCATCTTGCCAATCGGCCTCTGGTTTTTGAAGAAGGTCAGTTTTTAATTCTTCAAATTGTTCACGAGCTTCATTAGCCTTTTCGAGCAGGTCTTCTATGGATTGCTGCGTATCATCCTTTTTAGCGTCCAGACTTTCAAATTGCTCTGAAATGGAAGGCATTCGGAGACGGTATACCTGGGACTGAGCGGATTTGAAGCCAGATATGGCGTC
>CALEEY010000294.1 GCA_937877085.1 uncultured Bacteroidota bacterium | reverse complement strand
CCTTCACATATCGGGATACTTCTTCAACATCATTTACTGGCGTTCCTGCTGCGGTTGAATTTTCGTATTCCAAGAGGTCAGAAAGTGTCGATTGGGTTCCTTCTATCTGGCTTGATAACACTGCCTCCTTACGAATGTACATGTATAGGAGCCTTGCAGGATCGAGGCGCTCCGAAGCCCCTCTCAGTCTTCCAAGTGCAAAGGCCGCTGATTCTTGCAGTTTTGAAAGATTATTATCTAACTCAATCTTTGGTTCCGGTGGCAGGGGCGCTGGAATAAATGCGGAGTAGCTTTCGGTACCTCCTTGTTGCTTGACAAACCGACCTGCTCTTTGGCTCATTACTTAGTCCGAACTTTTGATAAGGATTTATACTATCAAAAGTTTAGTACCGTATCCTTGATAGCGGGTTCCGATAAAGCTTCAACTTTTGATAATGTTCTGCACTATCAAAGCTTAAGGGGTTATCTTTTGGCACCGAATGAAAAACCGGAACTCAAAACGCACCACATAACATTTCTTTTACGGAACAACCCAATTAACCAATGGGGTTGGGGGCTACTTCAGCTGTCCCTTAAGTCTTAGTGTCCCAACGGTATTCCGCAATACGAGTTGGCTCGAAGATGTTCGCCGGCCTAAATGGTGAATTCCGCTTTTTGTGAATGAATATCAACCAAAAAGCTGCTTTTTGTTCCAGATATCACCCATCCATGGTTCGCCATCCTTCCTGATATCACCGCGGTGTGGTATCACAATGGCAGATAGTTATAGAATATGACCGAAGGGGTCAGTAATCAAACCCGAAATATTCTTGCCAAAACGATGGCTTCCAAAACTACTCCTGGTCAACTCGAGCGCGACATCCGAACCATTTGTCGGCGCCGAAATTTAGCCGCGACAACAGAACGGCTCTACCTGTCGTGGATAAAGCGATTTATCCGATTTCAGAAAATTCGTCACCCTACAACCATGGGGTCAAACGAAGTTTCTGAGTTCCTGAACCATTTAGCGACCAAAAGAAATGTCGCTGCGGCAACCCAAAATCAAGCGTTGAACGCGTTGGTTTTTCTGTACCGCGACGTACTCAAGGTCGACTTAAAGGAAATGGAAGCTTTCATGCGGGCCAGAAAGCCAAAGCGGATGCCAGTCGTGCTTTCAGCTCATGAGGTAAGGCTGATATTGTCTTTAATGAAGGGTTCGGCGGGGTTGGCAGCTCAGTTGCTGTACGGGGCTGGATTGAGAGTTTCTGAAGTAGTTACGTTACGTGTTAAAGACATTGATTTCGACTATGGGGTACTTAATCTTCAGGCAGCAAAGGGCCAAAAAGATCGACGGACCGTTCTTCCAGACCAAACCATACCGTACCTAAAAACCCAACTGAGTCGTGTAAAAAAATTACATCAAACGGATCTGGCCGACGGATATGGGCAGGTGCCGCTTCCGTATGCGTACAGTCGTAAGTCGACTACAGCGGCAACAGACTGGGCATGGCAATATGTTTTCCCGTCATCAAAGGTCACCATAAATAAGGCGACTGGAGAAACCACTCGCCACCACGTTTCCCAAAGCACTATCCAAAAGGCCTTCAAAACTGCTTTAAGAACGTCTGACGTTCCAAAAAAGGCGTCTTGTCATGCCCTAAGACACAGTTTTGCGACTCATTTACTGGAAACGGGGTACGACATCCGTCAAGTACAGGAGTTGTTGGGACATTCGGACATTCGGACCACCATGATTTATACTCATGTAATGAATCGCGGCGTGGCCGTTCGCAGTCCACTGGATTGAAAGAGAACCCGCCAGTGGGGAAAAGAACGCCTGATGTGTGGCAAAATCGCTCCGCTCCTTGTGGATGAAAGTGCTGTAAGCGGCGTGTCGCAGGTCAGAATCGAAAGATTCCTACGTTACCCTAGTTCTCCCAGCAGAGCATCCAAATCCAATCGATAGGTGCCCATCACGAGGTCTCCGTTGTCACTGCGGGGCCATTCGGATTCAGGAAGGTCCCAGTAGAGTTCTACGCCGTTCTGGTCAGGATCGCGAAGGTAGAGTGCATGACTAACGCCGTGATTACTCGCTCCATCAAGCCTGAGGCCTGCATCCAAGACGCGGCGCAGGGCATCGGCTAGGTCGCGGCGGGTTGGGTACAATATGGCGAGATGAAACAAGCCTGTGGTGCCACGCGCCGGCGGCTGGCCGCCGGCGCTTTCCCACGTATTAAGGCCAATATGGTGATGATATCCACCGGCAGCAATAAAAGCTGCGCTGCCCCCCATGCGTTGTTTGAGCTCAAAGCCCAAAACGCCGCAATAAAATCCCAACGCCCGATCTAGGTCAGCCACCTTGAGATGAACATGCCCAATCCGCACTCCGGGATTGATCGGATTCACGTTTTCCGTAGGGTTGGAGGTCGTCATAGGAAAACGGCGTGTTTAGTGACTTCCGCCAGCACCGACTACGGCTAGGCCTTGCTCGAATACGATATCCACCGGTATGCCGGCATCCGACAGGCGGTCTAGATCCGCCTGGAGGGCCGAGCCTACTTGACCGTATTTTTCAACGAAACCGCCCACTGCTTTGTAGTCTCCGTCGCCTTGAAGCTTCAAAATCGCTTCGGAAAGAGCGGCCATGGCCAGTTCCATTTTGGCGAAATCAACTCGGTACGTTCCGGTAGCCGAATCGCGGGTAAAGGCTCCCATCTCTTGGAAAAAGTTAAACCGAATCATGTTGGCTTTTCCGTGAGCACTCGAAGCTCCAAATCGAACGGAACGGAAGATTCCGGCCATAAACGTGACCATGTGGTCGGCGGGGACCGCATCGTATTCGTTCGATTTAATCAGGCTAAGCACCATGTAAAGGCCCAAAATATCAGCCTTTCCTTCTTCTAGGGCTGAAGCATGCTCTTTTAGGGCTTCGCGGACGGTTCCTTTGCCAGTAATGGTGTTTTTGATACCCAATCCGTGCGCGACTTCATGAAACATCGTATTGCCAAAGAAGGCATCAAAGGAAATATTCCCGAGCTGATCTTCTACAATGAGCTGATCCGCGATCGGTACCAATATTTTGTCGAATTTGGCCTGCATCGAGTTTTTAAGCTGCAAACGACGCGTTCCCCTCGATAGCTGAACTTCTTCATCATTCGGAAGATTGATGGCTATCGTTTTGGAGCCAGCATTGGTGTCGCCTGCGTAATAGATCACATCGTAGGCGTTGAGATCTGAATCGGTGCCCGGCATCTCTTGTTTGTACGCGTCTGGCACGGGAAGGCCGACTTGAAGCTGGGGTAGCAAAGTGGCGTATCTCGAAAGACGCTCACTCCAGGCCATGTCTTTAATCAAAACATAGGCTTCGGCAGCCGCTTTTTGACCAAAAAGGGCGTCTTCGTACGTTTCAATGGGGCCAATGACCATTTCAACACGGTTGTCCTTCATATCCATCCAGGCATAGTCGCTGGCTTGATAATCAGAAGTGACCAGGGCTTCGGCGCGTAGTGTCAGATAATTTTTAAGCCCTGGATCGTCAGCAAACTCGGCAGCTGCACGCAGATGTCCCGCCGCGTTTTCCATGTGCGTTCCAAACGCCTCATGGTAGGGGATGGCTTTTAGTTTTTCGTCCGAATCGCGCACCACAACCGTGTACAAACTACTTAGCGCAGGATCCAAACGGTTGGCTGCTTCAAACTCCGACTTAGACATATCGGCTGGATAGAGGTTGGAGCCCAACGGCTTAGGGCCAAAACCATCTACAAATGATGCGTTGCCGTCAATGCGATCCCACGGGCCATAGTTGATTTTGGCGAATTCCCGAACAGCCGGGTCTTCGATCGACGCTAAAAGCGCTTCTTTATCGCCGTAGGCTTGCAGCCAGAAGATTTCGTCCATTTCCGTTGCCGCTGCGAACAAATGAGGCAGCATCTTGCACTCGTTTTCGGTTAGCACCGAAACATCTGTGGTGAGGGCAAAGGATGTGTACTTGGAAAGCAAGTCCCTCCCATATCCTGAGCCATCCGTCATAGTTACGTCTATGCTGTTCATTGTGCTTCCTTCGGCGAGATGCGCCGCGCAGTCAAAAGTGGTCGATTCTGTTTCGCCCGCACATCCTATTAGGATGAACATGGCACAGGCTATAAAAAGTGCTGTTAGTCTCATGTCGGTCGTTGGGCCTTGGCCCCGTTTTAGTCTTATCGAGTCCGCGTTCCGTAGGTACGAGGAAGTGATTCATCTCCCAGAATCACAAAATCGCCCATACCTGCATGTTCTTCATTGTTGAAAACGGTTATATCGTTAGTGGTTTTCATGGTGATGACCATAAAGCGAGTCCCTGGTCTGTATTGAACCAAGTGCTCGGGTGTTCCTGTGCCGGTTTCCGAGTGAAATCCGCCAACCATATGAACCACTTTTGAACCTGGCCGGCGAGCTAGGTGCTCGGCAATGGACCAGGCCATGGTGGCATCCCAAAGTGTTTGTGCATCGAGCATCGTGTCGCCGCCATGTTGGCCGCTCGATGGAGCTGCGGGAGCAGGAGGAGGCGGTGGTGGCGGTGGCGCGTCGGCTTTCATGTCGTGCTTCATTTCGCCCTTTTCCTCGGTAACCACAGGCGTTGCTGGCTGCATCGAAGCCATCGCATCGGACATGACCTTATTCCACTGCTCGGTGTATTTGGCGCTCGATGCCCCGTATGGAAGTGGTGCGACGTAGGTTAAAGCCTGATCAGAGAGGTCATACAATGAGTTGCGGCCATTGCGAGTCACCCGGTTGGCGTAACGTCTTGGAGCGTTAGCGGCTATCACAGCCAACCTTTTGTCTTTGGCAAAATCAACCAATGGCTTGTAGTCCTGCGGATAATTGGTCCACGGGCTGCTGCTCAGCTGAAAATGGGAATCGGTAATCAAACCGGCCAGGTATTCGTCAACAATATATTGGACGTCCCGTGAAAACATTTCCATCGAAAGGGCCGCGGCGTTGCCATACGTGTCGTACATGGCTTCAAGGACGCGCTGCTCCATAAAGTGCGAAACAGGGTCGTCGTGCTGCTCCCCAACAAAGACCACGTCTACTTTTTTGATGGCCGCGCGAATATCGTCCATGGTCGCGGGCGTACCGTCAGACCGATAAATACGATAGTGGTTGGCCGTCACTTCGACCGTGTCTGCTGGTGCCAAAGCCTGGGTTAGATCCCCTGACGCAGCTAGAGGAGATGTCAGATGGGCGAATACGAAAGCCAGTATGGATAACAACATGGTAGGCGACACTTTTCAGGAAGAACCCTTTTCAGGAAGAACCCTTTTCAGGAAGAACATAGTTCCCCAAAAGTACTCCAACCGACCCGTATTATCGAACGAAACCTAGCGCCGACGGCTGTTTCCGCCACGGTTTCCCTGATTTTTCTTGTCGTGGTCACCGCCACGATCACTGCCTCGGTCACCGCCACGATCACTGCCTCGGTCACCGCCTCGGTCTTCTGAATGGCCGCCCCGCCCGTCGTCAGAATCGTCGTGATGATACGAATCATCAAAGGACTCGTCCTTAGCAGACGGCGCCGACTCTTTGCTCCGATGCACGGCGTTGTGATACAAATCATCGAGTAGCATGGCCAACAGTTCTGGCTCTTCGTCGGCCAGGTTTTCAACCAAAGGCAGAAAACGTTGTAGGCGTTCTTTTGCCAAATTTCCGCGGTCGCGGTAAGACGCTTCCAAGACAACGGTCAAGCGATCCGTAACTCTTTGGGCGACATCATCTTCTGAAGGTACATCGTGCTGTGTCATAGGAATACTGTAGCGCTGGCCAATGGCCAATAAGGCGCGTTGCTCTTGAATGGTGATGAGGATGATGGCTGTTCCGGTTTTTCCGGCGCGGGCCGTTCTTCCCGCACGATGGACATAATACTCGGGGTCCTGTGGAATGTCGTACATGAGCACATGGCTCAGGTCGGTGATATCGATACCCCGGGCGGCTACGTCCGTGGCTACCAAGAATCGGCACCGGCCGTCGCGGACCTTTTGCATGACTTTTTCCCGTGCGGCCTGTGAAAGATCACCGGAAATAAGGTCGACGTCGTACCCGTAGTTTTTCAAAAAAGTACCTAGATACTCCACATCTCGCTTGGTATTGGCGAAAATAATGGCGGAATCTGGGTTTTCCATTTCGATGATTTTCACCAGAATCCGGTCCTTTTGCATACGATCCACGCGGTAATACCGGTGTTCAATCGCATCGACGCTCACGTTTCCTGTGCTCAGAGACAGAAATACGGGGTCGTTCAAAAATTGGTTGGACAAATACCGCACGCGAGCCGGCATGGTCGCGCTAAACATGCAGGACTGCCTCTTGGCAGGCAAATAGCGCTTTAACTTCAACATGTCTGGGAAGAATCCCATCGAAAGCATTTCGTCGGCTTCGTCAAACACGAGCATCCGGAGATCATCGAGGATCAAGCGGCCTTGTTGAATGTGGTCCAGAATACGACCAGGCGTTCCAATAATAACTTGCGCGCCATCCTTCAACGACTTGATTTGGGCTTCGTACTTCACGCCGCCATAAATCACGACACTCGAAAACTTAAGATCCCCCCGGAGCCGATCAAACTCTTCGTGGATTTGCCGCGCCAGCTCTCTAGTTGGGGACAAAATGAGGGCTTGGGCCCCAAATTGACGCTCATCCAACAAGTTGAACAGCGGCAACAAGAAGCCTCCCGTTTTGCCCGATCCCGTACGGGATTGGACAATCATGTCGCGTCCATCCAATAAATACGGAATGGCTTGCTCCTGAACCGGCATTAATTTGGCCCAACCGACGGACCTAACAGCTTCCCTTAATTTGGGAGGCAGAGACTCCACATCCAGTTCCGGCATTTTTGCTTCCGGTTCCGACATGGTCGAGCGAATATTTTCTTCTTTGCGTTCAGCTTGGGCTCGACTCGTAAGATCTACCCCTTGTATGAAACTCCTTCTGGGTCCGTTGGACATAAAATTCAATTAATGTGGCCTTTTCCCGGCCTAAAAATGCGTGGCTGTAATCAAGGCTTACATGGCCAAACCGCCGTCCACGTGTAACACGTGTCCGGTAATGTACGATGCACCTTCCGATGCAAGAAAAATAACGGCTGCCGATATATCTGCGGGGCTAGCTGGGCGTCCAACCGGTACGGAACCAAGCATAGCTTCCCGTGCCGCGTCCGATAATTTGGCGGTCATATCCGTTTCAACGTATCCAGGGGCAACAACGTTCACGGTAATTCCCCTTCCACCCAATTCTTTTGCTAAACTTTTTGAAAAACCGATAATTCCTGCTTTTGAGGCGGAATAATTGGTCTGTCCAGCGTTACCTGTAACCCCCACAATCGAGGACATATTGATAATACGGCCCGAACGCTGCTTCATCATGGGCCGGTACACCGCTTTCGAATAGTTGAATACGCTTTTCAAGTTGGTGCCCACCACCGCGTCCCAATCGGCTTCGCTCATCCGGATCATCAAGCCATCCCGAGTTACGCCGGCGTTGTTAACCAATATATCGATCGATCCCCAAGCCGAAATAATGCTAGTTATCGCGGCTTCGGCGGCGTCAAAGTCGGCGGCGTCGGCCTGAATACCCATCGCCTTTCCGCCCGTAGGTCCATTGGCTGTTAATTTCGCCACCAAAGCATCCGCTTCAGCCGCCGATGATCTGTAGGTAAAAGCCACATTGGCACCTTGCGCTGCAAAGGCTTCCACGATGGAGCGGCCAATGCCACGCGTGCCACCCGTTACTAAGACGTTTTTGTTCGCAAAAGACATGATCTACTTTTTTCTGTTGACGTTTTTCGGTTGAGCTGAACTGGTAGGCCGGTTAAACAGCTCCTAGGTCGGCAGCTGTTCCAAATGCAGAGGTCTCAGCCTCGCGGCTCACCGTCCGCTTGGCCAAACCACTCAACACTTTTCCAGCGCCTACTTCTACAAAATGAGTCGCACCTGCCGCTTCCATGGCTACCATCGACTGTGCCCATCGAACGGGAGCGGTGAGCTGCTCCACGAGCATGGACCGAATAACTTCGGGATCCGTGGTCGCTTTTGCGGTCACGTTCAAGAAGACGGGACACGTTGGGGTGTTGATGGTCAGCGCGGCGAGCGCTTTCCCCAGTCCCTCGGTGGCATAAGCCATTAAAGGCGAATGAAACGCCCCAGAAACCGGAAGCAAAAGCGCTCGCCGCGCCCCTTTTCCCGGTGATAATTCTACAGCTTTGGCTACGGCCGCCACGTCGCCAGAAATCACAATTTGACCTGGCGAATTGTAGTTGGCGGCTTGAACCACTCCCAATGCAGCGCCAGTCGAGTCGGAGCTGCCCGAAACTTCGGTGCACAGCGCCTCTACGTCCGCGTCCTCCATCCCTAAAATAGCCGCCATCGACCCCGGCCGAACGACCCCGGCACTGGCCATGAGTTCGCCCCGTAGCCGAACGGTACGCAGCGCATCTTCAAACGATATAGCTCCCGCTGCGCAGAGCGCGCTATACTCTCCCAGACTATGCCCGGCTACCATGTCGGGCGCCGCGTGCGCTCCCTTCATGGCGGCGAAAACGGACATAGAGTGCACAAATAAGGCGGGTTGCGTGTTTTGCGTCTGCATCAGGGCGGCGGCATCCTGAGCCGCGTTGTCGGCTACACCCGATCCAAACATGATGTCGGTTAACGGGAATCCGAGCACTTCGTTGGCCCGGTCCAAAACGGAACGAGCCGCCGGCACGTTTTCATACAAATCCGCGCCCATTCCAACGCTTTGGGATCCCTGTCCCGGAAATAAATAAGCTCTTTTCGACATTAGTCCTTCTGTAGTTCTCTTTCTATTCGCTCGGGATTGATCGACGCTGCAAACAATTCCCGATCAACAAAACCTGCTCAGCTATACCTTCTCGCAACGGTCCTATTTCGACTCATCCTAAGCGTTTACTTTATCGCCATCATAGGCCCATTTCACGTAAGATGCGCCCCATGTAAATCCGCCACCAAAGGCGGCTAATATCAAGTTATCGCCCTTGCGAAGCTCTTTTTCCCAGTCAATCAAGCACAATGGAATGGTCGCTGCCGTCGTATTGCCGTAACGTTCAATATTGAGCATGACCTTGTCCATGCTGATACCCATGCGCCGAGCAGTCGCATCAATAATGCGCAGATTGGCTTGATGAGGCACCAAATACCGCACATCATCCCCTGTTAGGTTGTTGTCTTCCATGATCTGAGCGGACACATCGGCCATTCCTTTTACAGCTGCTTTAAAGACGGGAGCTCCTTCTTGGTGCAGCCGATGTAGATTCTGCTCAAGGGTTGCCGCCGATGGCGGATTCAAACTCCCACCACCCAGCATGCACAAAGAAGCCCATTGGGTCCCATCGGTGTGTTCAATGGAATCCATAATTCCCACGCCTTCGGTGCTTGGTTCGAGCAAAACGGCTCCTGCGCCGTCGCCGAACAAAACGCACGTCGTGCGATCGGTGTAATCGACAATGCTACTCATTTTGTCCGCGCCAATCACGAGTACCTTGGTGTGTTTTCCAGACTCGATAAACTGAGCTCCTGTCGATAGGGCAAACAAAAAACCCGAACAGGCAGCAGAAACGTCATATCCCCAAGCGTTGACCGCTCCAATATTGGCCGTAACTAAACACGCGGTGGCCGGGAAGAACATATCTGGGGTCACCGTCGCAACAATCACCAAATCAATTTCTTCTGGACCGATACCTCGTTTTCGGAGGACTTCACGAGCAGCGTTCGCCGCCATGAAGGAAGTTGCCTTCGTCGGGTCTTTCAGAATTCTACGTTCCTTGATCCCGGTGCGCGTCTGGATCCATTCATCCGACGTGTCCACTAATTTTTCTAGGTCGGCATTCGTCAACCGATCTTCCGGGAGGAAGTGACCGATTGCCGTAATGGCTGCTCGTACCTTGTCCATGAAATTCTTGTCTTTTTATGTACCAACTTTGCCATTTTGCAAGGATGCAAAATGGCAAAGCATCAAAATTACCGCCTCACAACTGGGCGGCCGAGGTGGCGTGACTCCGATCATGCTTCCATTACGGATGCTATGGTCTCAGAAACTGATCGCCTGACCATCTTGTCCGCCGCCAGCGTCAAATTTTTAATGGCGTACCCATTCGAGCTGCCGTGGGCAATGAAAACGGTGCCATCCACTCCCAAAAGGGGGGCGCCACCAAATTCTTTGTAATCAAATCGAGCCTTTACACCGCCCAAAGCCTTCGCTACGGTTTTTTGCTCCGCCTCATTCATTCCCAAGCGGTGCATTTCGGCTCCTAATAGCCGTGGAAGTACCGAGGCTACGCTCTCGCCATACTTTAACAGGATGTTTCCAACGAATCCGTCGCAAACCACCACATCGGCCGCATGCTCCATAATATCGCGGCCTTCGATATTGCCGATAAAATTCAAGTTGGAAGCGTCCTTCAACAAATCGTAGGCAGCCTTGGCTAAATCGTCGCCCTTTCCTGGTTCTTCGCCCACGTTAAGTAGCCCAACCGAGGGGTTTTTAGCTCCTAACACGCGTTCAGCGTAAACGGCGCCCATCCGGGCAAACTGCACAAGATGCTCTGGCTTGCAACCCACATTGGTTCCAGCATCCAGAAGCAAAGCCGTTCCCTTGATTGTAGGAAAATATCCAACGACAGAAGGTCTAGAAACTCCGGGCAGACGTCCCAAGATGAACAACGCGCCTGCCATGACAGCACCCGTATTCCCTGCCGAAACGAAAGCATCGGCTTGGCCTGCCTTACAAAGTCCTAAACCGACATGAATGGAGGAGCGCTGCTTGGTTTTGATGGCCGTCGCTGGCGATTCGTCCATTCCGATAATATCGGGAGCATGAACCACACGAAGGTGAGCCCTAACATCCGCTTCGAGACCCTCCAGAAGAGGATTTAACCGGTCCTCGGGGCCTGCCAATAAGACGTCGATTTCTCCCGGTTTTGCTCGGATAGCATCTGCAACGCCTTCAACAACTACATCCGGGGCGTGATCGCCCCCCATCGCGTCGACAGCTATTCGTGTGGGCATAAAGCTCTTCCGGTAATTTTTAATCTAGTTCGTGCAGAGGCGTTGGGACTTCAACCGACCACGCTGAAAAAGATACGTCAGAAGACAGCAAGGTGCTAAGTCTATGAACGACCCAAGGGAGCTTAGTCATGCTAAGCCCCCTGGAAGTCATAAAACCTTCTGACTAAAATAATTAAGCAGTTTCGCGCTCAATAACAGAACGACCACGGTAATGACCGCAGTTCGGGCAGGCACGATGCATAAGCTTCGTTTCGCTGCAATTCTGACATTCCATCGTTGTCGGTGCGCTCAACCGATTGTAATACGTTGTGCGGCGCTGGCGCGTACGCGCTTTTGAATTTTTACGTCTTGGGTTAGCCATAATGCAACCTTAGCGTTTCTACGTTCTAATGTTAACGGTCATCCCCGTCGGATTCGGACCTAAGATCTTTTAGCGCCGCCCATCGAGGATCGATGTCCTCGTCGGTTGGCCTGCCAAAAGCGGTGGGAAGGTCTTCCTCCTCAGCTCCCGGCGCGATCTTTCGAATCGGTACTGCCAGCAGCAAGGTATCCCTAATAATTTCGGTGAGGTCGATTTCCTCTGCTCCCGCTTCAAGCGGAAAAAGGTTGTCGGCCTCGTCTTCTGGATCAATGTCTTTTGGTGGCACAAAAACCACCGCATAGGACCCCTTGACATGTTGATCAAAGTCAACCAGTGTTCGGTCGCAAACCAATCTTGCGGTGGCGGCTACACGAAACTGGACGTAAATACGGCTTGCGCCAATATCTAGTCTGACTCCAATCTTTATATCTGAGAAGGAATCTGCATCGACTTCGAGATCTTCTGGAGAAGGTTCAAAGTCTAGGTCGTAGACTCCCCTTGCATAAGGTCGAATATCAATTCGCAGCATTCGTTTCCCCTCTTTCAAGGTTTTGTCCGAATTAACTTTAATACAGAACGGACAAGATACGGTAAGAATGCGGGATTTCGCAAAGTGTCCGCCCCCCTAGAATTGCCGAATAGCGTGTGAAG
>CALEEY010000293.1 GCA_937877085.1 uncultured Bacteroidota bacterium | reverse complement strand
AACCTCTGTTGGCCAATATCAAGTCCCACAAATCTTTTGCCTTCGCGTAGTTCGCCAGCAATTCCTGGTTCGAAGGCCCCGTCGTTAACCACCCCGAGGCCAATGCCAATCCAAAGAAGAGCCCCAGTCCCGCTTCAAAACGGAAAAAGGAAAGTTTGGATTCTTTCGACATAAGTGGTTTATGCTAAGTGGCTATTTAGTATGGACAAGCCAAACAAACCAAAGCGGCGAAGTTCTACCTTAAAAAAAACAAGGCAGAACTACCTCGCGGGAGGTTTGATCCTAATAGCCCTGTTCTGGTCAGTTTTATATTTACCCAATTTGCGGACCAGTCCGCCTTGGTATGGGGACGAGATTTTGACCCTAGATATCGGAAAATCACTAATCAGGGGGGAAATGGTGAACCGTGCTATGTATTGCACCTTTGCTTCATTTAATTACAACTACCAGCCTGCTTTCGCTTTTTTCGTCGGGCTTGGTTCATCTTTAACTGAAGGCGATATTTTGGGAGGTCGTTTGGTTTCAGTAAGCTTAGCCCTTTTCACGGCATGGCTTGGCTACTGGTTCTTAGGCCGACGTTTTGGTTTTGGTTGTGGATTTTTCTTCGCATTACTGCTTCTGGGATACTCACAAGCAATCATTCATTATCGCTGGATTTACCCCCATAATATGGTGGGTCTTGGCCTACTTGCCGCCACCTGCCTCCTGATGAGACCCGCAAATGCACGGAAAGATCTCAAGGCTGGCCTTTTTTTATGTTTAGGAGCCGGCTCTCACCTTCTTGCCTTACACTCAGTGCTTGTCTCGATAACCTTACGTTTTTTCCGCCCACGCTGCTGGTTTTCAATTGGCTTGCCTCCTCTGCTCGTGATGGGAGGAACAATCCTGACCATAAATTTTATCTGGAATGGATGGGCCTTAGAAGATCTGGAAAATCTCCGAAAAACGTACCAAGCATACTCACAAGAAAATGCTTCTGGATGGAAGTGGCTCGAAAATATTGTGATGTTTTTTATACAGGATAGATTTCATTGGGCAGCCGCGGTTGGTGCGGCGATCTGCCTTAGAAAGCGCACTTACGCCTTAGCTCTAGGCGCTCTATGTATGGTTTTCATTCTTACAAAGAATCGTCAAAATCTGCCTTTATTTTATTATCAAGCAATGGTCGTGCTACCCCTTCTTGCCGCCATGATTGCAGTCGCTTCGAGTTTTATTTGTAATACTACTTTTAGGCACATTGTCGCTTTCCGCTACAAGAGTATTCGGAGAGTTTTGCTTCCTTTTCTGGGGGTTTGTCTGGCATTAATTAATATTCCAAGTGTTCTTTCATCAAAACTGCCGGTGCGCATTCATCCTTGGGTGGTTACCGAGATTCGTGACTATGAAACAGCCGCCTCTTGGTTAAATGCCCGAACCAAACCTTCTGACCTGGTCATCTGCTATTGGAATCTCGGTTGGCTGCTGAAAAGCCAAAACGCAGATGTGCTGATGGTCACCGCTTGGCATGGATTGCCTGCTGGTGATAACTACAATCCATTGCCAGCTCGAGATAGATTTCGGTTTTCACTGGAGATTAATAAAGCCAAGTACTTCGTAATTACCGAGCTGGACGAGAGGTGGGCCTATGGTCAAGGATCCGTCTTTGACTTTCTCAAGAACTCCGGCGTGTTTTCTTGGCCTCTTGTTTTTCAATCTGGTTTTGTTCGCATCTTACAAAACCCATATTTCCTCAACGATTTTCAAAAGTGAATACTGCGCCTAGAGCCCACGAGTGCCAGTTTTCCCTTAAAAAGACCTTGGGGCGTCGCGGAAAATTAGGCCCTTGGACGCTTTGGAAGTGCAGTATTTGTAATTGGGTTAAGCTCGGCGAATCACCTTCCTTGGAAGAGGCATACCCAGCGGGATACTACGGATCAGGACATCGAAAGTTTGTCAGCGGATTTGAGTGGGCCTCAACACTGCTGCCTCCCCGTCTTAAATATTGTATAAAAAGAATTTCAAGAACGGCAAAAACAGAAGGGCGAACACCTTGTATTCTAGATATAGGATGTGGTCGAGGTTATTTACTCCAGCAGTTGGCAGAAGTCGGCTGGCATTGCGCCGGGCTCGACATACCGCAAAGCCCTATTCCAGCAAGAAGTTCCAAAGTAGATTTTCGAATAGGCAGTGCCGACGAGGTCCTGCCTTGGCCTGCGGCGGTTTTTGATCTAGCGGTTTTGAATCATGTTTTAGAACATACAATAAATCCACGGTTTGTAGTAAAAGAAGCACTCCGGGTCATTCGCCCCGGGGGATATCTTTATGTAGGGGTTCCTAATTTTGAATCCTGGCAAGCTGATTGTTTTAAGGATTTTTGGTTCCCCTTGGAGATTCCCAGGCATTTACATCATTTTGGACTCTTATCTCTAAGGCTTCTTTTAGAGGATTATGGTTTCAAAATTAAATATATTTCCACTCACTCTCTTCGGCAGGGAGTCTTCGGCTTTATTCAAAGCTTTTTAAATATCTTTGATCGTAAGAACCCCGATCTTCTCTTTGATTTCTTAAAAGGACATTCGAATGAATCTGTTTTACGGATGACTCTTCACATTTTTTTTGGTGGCCTAACACTACCTCTGGCAATCCTCGAAAGTTTTCTTTCGCCCCTTTTTAGTCGGGGACCTGTAATCGTTATGGTTGCGCAAAAGGGGATTGCTTCTTAGGCATCGCTGGTAGTTTACATGCTTATGAAAGTTGCCGTCGTAATGCCTTGCTTCAATACCGAAAACACAATGCAGCGCACTCTTGAAGTCGCAAAACAAAACTGCCAGATCGATTTCTGCATCGTCGCGGATGATGGTAGTTCAGATAAAACCCCCAAGATCGGCAAGGAGCTTGGGTGCCATGTAGTCTCTCATGTTAAAAACAGGGGTTACGGAGGGGCGCAAAAGAGTGGCTTCAAAAAAGCCTTGGACCTTGGCGCAGACGTTATTGTTCTTGTTCATGGAGACAATCAATATGACCCCTCTTTAACCGGCGAATTCGCTCGAAAGGTTCGCGAGGGGTACCCTGTGGTAACTGGAACACGGATGGTTTTGGGAGATGCCTTAAAAAGTGGAATGCCGTGGTGGAAATATGTGGCAAACAAGTTTTTGACCGGCTTGGAAAACATGGCTTTTGGAACACGTCTTACCGATTTTCATAATGGATTTCGTGCATACTCAGCTTCATTCCTCAGATCAGTCCCTTTCCAGACTTTTAGTGAGAAATTTGATTTTGATACAGATATTATCCTTCACGCCGCCTTACGGGAAGAACGGATTGCGGAGATTCCTCATACCACCCGATACCGGGAAGAAAATTCACAAATGAATTTTCGTAACGGCGTGAAATACGGATGTGGGATTTTAGTTACCGTTGGAAAGTACTATGCTCATCGGATAGGGCTAAGAAATGAGCCTCTTTTTGACGTAAGAAGGCCTTGTGAGTAAGCCAACAACCCTAGTTACGGGTGCCGCAGGTTTTATCGGAAGCCATCTGAGTAAGGCTCTCCTAAAAGAAGGGCATCAGGTCCTAGCCCTAGACGATCTTAGCGGCGGTTTTAAAGAAAACTTGCCCCAAGGAGTTTCCTGGATTCAGGGATCTGTGAATGACCATCTTCTTGTGGATTCCGTTTTCAAGGATTTTCGTATCGATTATGTTTATCATGCAGCTGCTTATGCCGCTGAAGGGCTAAGTCACTTTATCCGGAGACATAATTATCAGAATAATCTTATTGGCTCTGTAAACCTAATTAATGCAAGCATCCGGTGCAGCGTAAAATGCTTTGTCTTTTTTTCGTCGATTGCAGTTTATGGTAGAGGACAGGTGCCTCTTGACGAGGAAACAATCCCCCGACCAGAGGATCCTTACGGCATTAGCAAGCTTTCCGTGGAGTTGGATCTCGCCGCAGCCCACGACCTCTTTGGTTTACCATATGTCATTTTCCGTCCTCACAACGTATACGGAGAGTTTCAGAATTTAAACGATCAGTTTCGAAATGTGGTTGGCATTTTCAGCAGACAACTACTTCTAGGCGAGCCTTTGACGATTTTTGGTGACGGCTCTCAGCGTCGAGCTTTCACATATGTACAAGATATCTTGCCTGCCTGTATAGCCTGCCTAAAGAATACCAAGTCGCACGGCCAGGTGTTTAATCTTGGCTCTGATATGCCGGTCACCGTTCTACAATTGGCGAATCTTTTGATTCAGATTTCTGGCATCTCGTCTACTGTAAATCACCTTCCAGAACGACATGAGATTATTGACGCTTTCTCTTCCCATAAAAAAGCTGAAGCTTTTTTTGGCTCTTTCCCTAAAACAGACTTTGAGGATGGAATTGAAAAAACTTGGGCATGGGCCAAAAACCAAAAAATTAGTATTCGATCTCTCCCATTTGAAGTTGAAATAAGTCAGAATTTACCCCCAAGTTGGGCTAAACTGCTTAAGCCCTAAATCAGCCTTACCAAGGACTCGTCGACAGTTCATTGATTTGAAGCGGCAAGGCAACAACTTCATCGCAAAAACGTTCCGCGGAAGGGTAAGAATATTCTTCAACCATGAAACACTCCTGCTCATGCATAGCTCGGGGATAGTATACTTCGGTTTGGATGCCT
>CALEEY010000292.1 GCA_937877085.1 uncultured Bacteroidota bacterium | reverse complement strand
GCATGCCATGAGACGTTAAGAATCCGAGTCGTCTCTGGAGAGACTTTGAAACGTTCGTCGATTCTCAAGCCTACAACCCAAGCAATGTGGCCCTGCGAAACAAGGACGCTAACGTTCTTCCTAGCGCTACTTGGGATTTTTTGATTGGTCAAAAACGACTTTATTTTCTGGGATCCCTGAAGTCCAATGGGAGAAAACCGATCGCCTGGTACCCAACCCCGTAAAAGTAGTGGATATACAAGCTTGTCTATATCAATAAAAGCTTCGTTAGGTCGACTATTGATCAGGTCTTGGGGCACGTCGGTCTCCACCCGTCCTCGCAATTCCCCACCCGCTACCTTCAATGAAAACGCTTCCTCATCAATCAGATATTCCATTTGGCGTTGGCTGCTATCGGTAGGCACGACAGCGCCTTGGCCTCTATTCTTCTCGCTAGACTCCGTTTTCTTCTCAAAAAGAAGCGATTCCCTTTCCCTCCAAACCACGACCTTTCCAAAAGTCCCCTTCCTTCCTACTGCAGCGGTGGCCAACGCACGGATGGCCTGTACCACGGAAGCACGTCGAGGAGCGTTTGCGTCCATTTTCTGCAGAATTTCCAGTACAATCCAACCCTTAGCCCAGTTTGGTAAGGTATTCCATTCCCCTAGATTGAGGGAGTAACCATTATTTAGGGAGTAACCAGTACCCGCTGACCGCTCGTATTCGTTCAGCTCCGCCCCACGACAAGCTTGGTCAATGGCATCGCGCATGTTTGAGGTTGTCGATTGAAGTTGCATGCCCGCTCGAAGAAAGGCTTCGTAATCCCCCGCTGGCATGGCAGACAATTCGTTTCTAAGCTGGTTGCGGGCATACCGATCATCCGTATTGGACGCGTCTTCTCGCCAAATCAAGCCGTGAGTTCGGGCGTACTCCAGAACTTGGGATCTGGAAACGTGAAGTAGTGGCCGAATCAGGTCACATTGGTCATTAAGCGGTCTCGATGTTCTCATTCCAGCCAGACCAGAGAGGCCTGTACCTCGCAAAAGGTGTAGCAGCATCGTCTCCAGTTGATCGTCCTGATGATGAGCGACAGCCACGTGCCGAGCGCCCAAAGCCATACCCAGGTCTCTCAGCCAGTCGTAACGGACTTTTCGCGCCCATGCCTGTATTGATTTGGAAGATTTCGGAGCCGTTACCTTCAAAACATGGACCGCTACCCCACATTGGGTGGCCATAGTTCGGACCAGTTCTTCATCCTTGTCGGATTCCGCTCCTCGAAGTCCGTAATTCACATGCGCCAATTGGACAGGAAGGCCACTTTTACTCAGGATATGTGCCAGTACTACTGAATCCAACCCGCCACTCACCCCAACCAATAGCGGCCTTTTGAGGTCCAGTACTGGTAGAATCAAGCTATCGCTTGTCAAAACGCTCACGAAGTTCTTCACCGGAAAGGGTGATCATGGTTGGCCGGCCGTCTGGGCTGACGTACGGCATCTGGCATTCAAATAGCTGATCAATAAGGCTTCTCATTTCCTTTGGACTGAGTTTATTTCCAGCTCGAACGGCGCCCCTTCGGGCCATAGACCGTGCTAGGTTTTCCCTGCCTGATAGCTTTTCCACCCGCTCAAATAAGCGGTATTGGTCGATTAGTTCATCCAAAACGCCCCTTTCATCTCCCGTCGCGATATCTGCAGGCACGCCTTTGACTACAACCGAGTTGGAGGACTGCATATCGACATCAAATCCCAACCTTTTTAGATCCGAGACCAGATCCTGCAAAAGGGCGAAATCGGCGGCAGAAAGGGCCAGTTTGCGTGGAAACAACAGTTGCTGGCTGAGACCGAAACCCTCTTCAAGACAAGCCGAAGCCTGCTCGAACAATATTCTTTCGTGCGCGGCCTGTTGATCAATGATGACTAGGCCTGACCGGATTTGGGTCAGGATGTAGGTATCGTGGAGTTGCCACAACAGACCTTCCTCCCCGACTCCGCCGGGGCGTCCTGCCTTCATCTCGGCATGAGGCGCCGGTAGTGTTATCGCGCCCCGCAGCAAGGCGTGTGTCGCCTCAGAGCCCCAAGAGGCTGATGGTTCTGAGGAATAGGCAGGCCGTTCGCGGTAACTTTTCTTTTCCGGCTCAAAATATTGGCTTAGCCCGAGATCCATTCCCACCAAAGGTAGTGAGTTGGACATTTCAGGCGTTTTTAAAGCCATCCCTAAGGCCCGACGAACCACGGCCCGAAGCATGCCATACACGCCTCGCTCGTCGTCAAACTTAACTTCTGATTTCGTTGGATGAACGTTTACATCCACGTGCCGCGGATCGATGTCTAAAAAGAGCACGAAAAATGGGAAAGACCCTTCTGGCAGCACATATTCAAAAGCCGACAGCACAGCGTGCTCGATGTAGCGATGGCGTACCCAACGTCCATTCACGAATAAAAACTGCAATCCTCGCGTTCGTTTTGCGCTATTTGGAGGTCCAAGCAATCCGCGAACGGCTAGGTAACTGGTGGACTCATCCACTTCAATTAAACCGAGATCGCTTGGCATGGACGTCATTTCAACTACACGCTCCTTCAAAGACGTCCAACGCTCACTGGAAGAGCCTTTTTGGACCTCAATTAGCGTATTTCGGTCTTGGTCGACCTTAAAACCAACCTCTGGATGAGACAACGCCAATACCTGGATGATATCCAGAATGTGTTTCAGTTCCGTTTGCGGGCGTTTGAGAAAATTTCGGCGCGCGGGTACGTTGTAAAATAGATTGCGAACGGAAATAGACGTACCGCGAAGCGGGGCGCTCGGACCTTCCTCCACATATTCCCCGCCATCAATTCTAAGACGGAAGCTTGGTTGCGAAGCATGTTGCCCCGTCACTAATTCAACTTGAGAAACAGATGCAATAGAAGCCAAGGCTTCGCCTCTGAACCCCAATGTGTGGATGTTTTCAAGGTCTTCGACTGTTCGAATCTTGCTCGTCGCATGCCTTGTAAAGCATACTTTGGCGTCCGACTGGGTCATGCCACAGCCATT
>CALEEY010000291.1 GCA_937877085.1 uncultured Bacteroidota bacterium | reverse complement strand
GCGGTAATAATACGTTTCCTGGGTTCCTAGCGTGTTTGAAACATCGACCGACTCGAATCCACCGTGATGCTCAAAAGCGTCCTTAACCGACTGGGTCTTGGCTTCCAATTGACTGTCGTAATTGACATGTTGCCATTTACAGCCTCCGCAGGTCAAAAAATAGGAGCATTTAGCTTCCGTGCGCAAAGGACTTGGCGTGACCACCTCAAGGAGGGTCGCTTCCGCAAATTTTTTCCGCTTTTTGAATACTCGGGCTTTGATAGTATCGCCTGGAACAGCCCCTGCTACGAATACAACATATCCATCGAGCTTGGTAAGAGACTTACCACGGTCGGCGAATTTTTCCATTTCGAGGGTAACGATCGATCCTTTTTTCAACGCTAGTTCCGTTTAAATCAAGTTCAGTGAAGGTGTCCGGAAATCCGAATGGCCATTCAGCTTAAAAAGTGTGTCCGATACCAAATTGAAGTACCGGTTTCCTCATGGCATCTGGGAAAAACTCCCCCTGCCGTTCTGGGTCGTGAACCTTATAGGCTGCGTCCAACCGTACGATAAGGTAATCCCATCCAAGACGTAACCCGAATCCGGCCCCAACGCCCAAATCCCCGACAAATTGATCAAATTGGAATCTGCCGTCTGAATTCCCAGGGTTCCGGGGGCCCAACCAGACGTTGCCTGCATCAACAAATAACGCAAAAATCCAGTCGGCAGCAAAAAGGCTCCGTATGACGGTGGTTCTGAGCTCCGCCGACATTTCAAGTTTGACGTCGCCGCCTAAAATGTTGGATCCGTCGGTTGCCGAAACTAATGAATCGGTGTTCGATGTAAATTTGGCCCGACCAGGACCTAATTCGCGCAACCGCCACGCCCGTACAGAAGATGCACCTCCGGAATAAAACCGACGGTCGAAAGGCACCACGTCCGATTCTCCTGTGGGATGAGCGAACCCGGCGACGAACTTGAGCGCCAACACGTTGCGATTATTGAGCTTTTGATATTTTCTCAAATCGGCAGCAAAGCGCACATACGGCCGGTAAATCATGCGCCCGGCCCCGCTTCCCCCAAAAACACCAAGGCCTGGAATTGACCCTTCGATGGTTCCGGGAGTGAACACGAGACCGTCTAGAATACGCCCCATATTTCCGCCAATTTCGGCCGTCACTTCTCTGTAATGACCGCTTTCCCGCCGAAAAGGATCAGACGTGGCTGAGCGCAACGAATAGCGGACGGCATTATTGAACTGCGGTCGGGTATAGTCCTCAATGATTTGGGCTCGTTGAACGGGGTCATCGACAGCGCTGAGCACATCATCCAAGAATATTTCCTTGAATCCGGAAAGGGTATCGGGATTGGACACGGTAATTTCAAGGAGGTCCAAAATGGATGTTAAGGATTCGTTGTGGCGCATTTCGAATCGATATCGCATGCCTCCGCGACCCCTTAAAGTAAGTCTGAGGGCGTCTCGGCGGGCGGCCAGTAACGAGATAGAAAGTTCACTTCGAGCTTCATAAAGAGTGGCCAGTCGGTCAAATCTTCCTAGTGGAAAGGTTAGGTATGGGTACGACAAGCTGGCGCTGGATTCCCACTGCGCAGAGGTAAATCCTCCCGTTCCACCCAGATCGGCTGAAAGGCTTCCTGTAGAGCGCAGCCGGAACGTTTCCCCGCCTCCAAAGAGGTTTAAATTGGAGTACGTAACTCCAAGTCCGGCCCCAAGCTCATTGTCCGTATCGGCAAGCGCCCCATTGCGTTGCTGCATGAAGGTTTCAAATCGAACCTGGTGCCTGGTGCGCGTACGGAGGTTTATTTGATGGGAAATACGGGGCTTTTGACCTTCGACAATCTCGGCGGAAGGAATACCTATATCGGTGAAAGAAAAAATGCCACTGGCATCTAAACGGCGTTTGGTAGCAAGCAATCGATCTTGGTTATACCGATCCCCAGGCCTGAACTGAAGGGTGCGCGTAAGCAAACTGAAATCTAAATGGGGTTCCCCACTCATTTGAGCCGACACGCTGCCTCCGATGTCGTCCACATTGGAGGCGTTCACAAACACACTATCCGCGCGATCCGATGCGGTGGCCACTGGACCAGAAACTTTAAAGGTCAAATCTCCAAATTGAAATCTAGGACCCGGACGAACAACCAAGGTCACATCGAGGGAATCTTCACTGATCGGATATACCACGGCATGAATGGAGTCCCTTCCGACAACGGCGAAGCCCTGGACCTTCAAATACGAGATGAGTCGACGCCTTTCTTCCAATAGCATAGGAGCGGAATACCTAAGGCCGTTTGGCTTCCAGGACAAGATGTCCGAGCCGTTGGTCGTACCCTTACTGAAAAGCGATCCCGATACAAGGTCCACTTTTTCCGGATCGGTAAGCGCATCCAAACCCGAATAGGTCAAGTTTCGGATATGCGTTGGTCTTCCCGCTTCGACGTGAAAGAGCACTTCGGCAGATTTCGAACTTCTGGAGAGCTGAATTTCAGAAGATACTTGGGCGGAGCGAAATCCTTCTCGCTCATAGAACAAGCGCAATTGCTCTACGTCGGCTTCCAAGACAGATGAATCTAGAAGCGATGGTGGCTCGCCAGTGGCCATGAATATGCGACCAACGGCCCCTCCTCCAAGGGTGTTTTGCCCAAAGGAATACAGCCAGCGCCACCAATAGGCTCCAGGAATACCGGCAAGACGTCGGTTTCCCCTTGTTCGAACGTATAGTTTGACCTGGTCCTTGGGGAAAAAGGTATCACCCAGAAACGACACATTGGTAACGAGCAAGCTGTCTAACTGAGAGACATCCTGTCCATGTGCCACCTGAGGAAGCCATGTAATTGATAAGCCAAGAAGCGTATAAGCGAAGACACCTACAGCCCAACGAGACACTAGTCCTCCTCGAAATAGAAGTCGTCGTCTTGGGTAGGAAAGTCTGGCCATACTTCTTCAATACTTTCGTACGGCTCACCATCGTCTTCCATGGCCTTGAGGTTAGCCACCACCTCTGGCGGCGCACCCGTGCGATCGGCGAAATCAATTAATTCCAGCCTAGTAGCAGGCCAAGGGGCATCTTCGAGATGAGTAGCGAGTTCTAGTGTCCAATACATCGATTAGCAAAACTGTTCTGAATGTGACC
>CALEEY010000290.1 GCA_937877085.1 uncultured Bacteroidota bacterium | reverse complement strand
TGTCGAGAAGTCCTAAAAAGCCAGAGCTATTCGTAGCGCCTGGAAATGCAGGTACGAAGCGTGTGGCCATGAATGTGGCACTCGACTCCAAAGACCGTGGTGAAATTATTGATTTCGTTCGTAAAACCACCATTGATTTAGTAATTATCGGCCCGGAACAGCCTCTAGTCGATGGCCTTGCCGATTTTTTGCGTGAACATGGCGTTTCCGTCGTTGGACCGTCAGCGGCGGCGGCACGTCTGGAAGGTAGCAAAGCGTTTTCCAAAGCATTCATGCAACGTCATGACATTCCAACCGCTGCCTTCAAAACCTTTCAGGCGGGAGAAGTCGCTCAGGCATTTCGATTTGTCCGCGAACAGGGAGCTCCTATTGTCGTGAAAGCCAGTGGATTGGCTGCCGGAAAGGGTGCCATTGTCTGCATGACCTTACCGGAGGCGGAGGACGCGATAGAAAGCCTGATGGTGGGTCATACGCTTGGAGAAGCCGCGAATGAAGTTGTCGTAGAGTCCTTCATGACAGGAGAAGAGGTCAGCGTTTTTGTTTTAACGGATGGTACCGACTACGCTACTTTAGCCCCGGCCCAAGACCATAAACGCATTGGAGAAGGAGATACGGGGCCCAATACGGGTGGAATGGGAGCGTATGCTCCTGCACCCGCCTATTCGAATGAAATCGAGCAGGAGGTTAGACGTAAAATTATCGAACCGACTCTGCGCGGGATGCTTGACGAAGGATATCCGTTTCAGGGAATTTTGTATGTTGGCTTGATGCTAACTCCAGAGGGCCCTCAAGTTGTTGAGTATAATTGCCGGTTGGGCGACCCCGAGACGCAAGTTGTTTTACCCCTCATGAACGCAGACGCTGTTGATGTTTTCTTGGCGATGGCAGAGGGCGGTATTGGCCGTCTTGCTCTTGAAAATCATGCCGGGTCATCTGCTTGTGTTGTAATGGCCTCGGAAGGATATCCTGGGAGTTATCCGAAAGGGAAACGAATTACCGGTTTGGACGACATCACAGGTAACGAAGCCGTAGTTTTTCATGCTGGAACCACGGAGAATGCTACAGGAGAAATTTTAACAAGCGGAGGCCGGGTACTGGCTGTCTCTGCTATTTCCCCTACGCTAAAAGAAGCACTTGCGTGTGCATACGACCGAGTTGCCAGTATTACTTTTGAAGGAGCTCAGTACCGTAGGGATATTGGGCAGAAAGGGATCGGTCATAATTCATCCATAAGCGATTCGCGGCCAACCACACCTTCGACATTCCGCCAAAACTAATTTATCGATATGCGTTTTGCACTTTTTGGACCTCCGGGAGCCGGAAAAGGGACTCAGACCGCCCTTCTTCAGCAAATGTTTGGATTACAAAGCGTTTCAACTGGAAACCTGATTCGCGCGGCGATTCTGGAGGATTCACCCTTCGGACGCGAGTTGAACGCATATATCCAGGATGGCGGTCTCGTGCCTGACGAAATTGTGCAGATTTTGGCGGAAGCGCACCTAACCAATTGTGGTTTCAAGCAATTCGTCCTTGATGGATTTCCGCGGACAGTTGTTCAAGCCAATTGGCTTCATTCGTTATTGAGGAGTAAAAATGCGCCTTTGCAAGCAGTTATTAGCATTGTCGTACCCGATGAGGTGATCCTAGAGCGCCTTTCTCAGCGCCGGATCCATAAAATTACGTGCGAATCGTATCACCTTACGCTGCATCCGCCTCCCCCCGACATTGATCCCGACTTAATCGTCCATAGAAGTGACGACAGGGTAGAGGCTATTCAGGTTCGATTGGCGACCTACGCTAAAATGACGCAGCCCGTGTCCGACTACTATCGGAGCGTGGGTTTATTAACAGAGATATCCGGTGTCGGTACCAACATCGAGATCCGAGACAGAATTGTCGATGTCCTCGAAAAACGGTCAGTTATACAGGTCGTTTAATCATACAATGGTGAATCCCACTCATTTAGCTGATCGCATACTGGTTCATTCCGAGGAAAAGGGAGTATCTCTTGTCCTTCCTTGGGATATCGATTCCGTAGTAAGTCTGCGCGGCTCGTTTCGCACTCAACCAGATTTTGATGGTGGCGAAGAGGTCATCCAAGATATCTTGGTTGGAATGTTGGACAAAGGCACTCAAAAACGGTCAAAAATAGAGATATCGGCTCTGTTGGAAGATTGCGGGGCATCCATCCATTTTTCCTCATCCGGGCTAGCCATTCGATTTGACGTTAGATGTTTGAAGGCGGACCTGAAGACGGTGCTGGGGCTTTTAAATAACCAACTTCGGTATCCTGCATTCGACGAGCGGGAATTTAATCTGTTGAAAGATCGATTCGTGGCCAATATCCGAAGAATGGAATTTGACACCAGTTCTAGGGCTTCAGATGCGCTGTCAAGGTTGATTTACACTCCAAGTCATCCTAGCTGGGCCATCCCGACGCAGGACCTATTAAGTAAAATTCAACAGACAACCATCGACGATGTGCGCCGTTATTGGCAGTCAATGGTCGGTTTGAACGATTTTAGTGTCGTCACAGTGGGCGATGTAGCTGGATTCTACGCTCAAGATATCCTGACCATGGCTGCAGACGGTCTTACCTGTTCACCAGTAGAAAAAAAGGAATATCCTCTGGGTTCTCAAAAAGATGAGGCGGTAACTGAACACATCGAGATAGCCGACAGATCGAACCTGGATGTGTGTATGGGGCATGGAATTCCCGTTTTTAAGCGATCACCAGCATATCTGCCTCTCTATTTAGGTGTTTTCGCGCTAGGAGGGAATTTCTCTTCCCATCTTATGAGTTCAATCAGAGATCGGGATGGGCTGACCTACGGTATACGATCGGCCCTTTCAGGTATTCATGCGACCTATCAAGGCGCTTGGATAACGAGCGTAACAATGAGTCGGGACAAACTGGCATTAGGGATTGAGAAGACCAAGTCAGAAATAAGGTCGTTTATTGAAGAATCTACGCCGGAAAGGCAGCTGAATACGTGCAAAACGACACTGATAGGATCTTACCAAATTCAGCTTTCAACCACGGGCGGTTTGGCTGCGACCCTATTGTCAAATCATGAGGACGGGTACCCTCTGCAGCGGATCGACACGAGTCCTTTAGAAATACAATCCGTCTCAGTGGAGGAGGTGAATGCAGCCAAAGCGAAGTACCTCGCTCCAGACCGACTTCATGTAATTAGTGCCGGCTCGCGTTAACGGGGTCAAGAGGGACGGACCTTCATTCCGAGGAAGCGGAATCTTGGTTCTATCTTTCAGGCATTACAAATGCTAGGATCACGTACACCGCGATCATGGGAAATCCAGCCGAAAAAATACTGAGAAGGACGTAACCTACGCGCACAAGTGTAGCATCAACACCGAAATATTCCGCTATTCCTCCACATACGCCGGCTATTTTTTTGTCGTAGGCGCTTCTCGTTAATTTTCGAGTACTCATAGATTCAATCGTTTAACTATCTCTAATAATGGTGATGCGTTCCGAAGCCGTAGGATTGGTCTTGAATGCCTTTTTTTCTTCATTGGGCATTAAAAAGGCCATAATTACATAAGCGAAAAGGAATGATCCGCTGGACGCAATCGTTCCGATTACAAATCCGATGCGAACCAAGGTGGGATCGATTCCGAAATAGTCCGCGATACCACCAGCCACGCCGGCCAATTTTTTATCTTTAGACCGTGAAAGCTTGTGGCCTTCTGAACGGCCTCCTTGGTTTTTGTCGCGGGCTTTTTCAGCTCGCAGCTGAGATTTTGCTAATTTTTTCTCAACCTTGGCCCGTTTTCTCGTGCCTCCAGGCCTCCAGGAAAGGACTCCAAAACCGAGTAAAATGATCAGAATACCTGCAAGCCAAGGCAACATCTGAGCTAAAACGGTTAGATCAATTCCTGCGCCAAGTAGGCCCAGTTTCTGGAATATGTATCCAATCCCAACCAGTATTAGAGCCATACCGGCCATGGTCGGTAAGTTGAAAAAACCCTTGGGTTTTTCCGGCTCTTCTTCAAAGAGCAAGTCTTCTAGTTCGTCATTCGAAAGCGTCTCTAAATCGAGCGTTTCTTTATCGTACAAGTAGTCTTGTTCGTCGTTTCTGGTTGATGTCCTTGTTCTTGTGCTCATCTTCTGATTTTACCCGGTGTGCTGTTTCCTACGCGAGGCAAGTAAACAGGTTACAGACGGACTGCGTTGTAGATGTATTGTTCAGTTACCAATATATCAACAGGAACATCATGAGTCTCGGTCGGGATCCCCTGAACCAGTTGATTTGCGAAAATGGGGGCTATTTTTATGGCATTCGTTTGTTTCAGAAATCGATCATAGTACCCCTTGCCATATCCAATCCTGTTTCCTGCAAGGTCGACGGCAAGTGTAGGCACGATAATGCAATCTAAAGCTTCGATATCAAACGTTGGATCGGGCCTTGGTTCAGCCACTCCAAATAGACCGATGGCTAAATCTTCGTCTCCAGCATAGAGTCCATGCATCAGCTCATCGCCAGACATTACGGGCAAATAAATCGCAACATTTTGGGCATACAACGTGCGAATGAGGGGACGAATATCAACTTCTTTCTTGGCAGAAAGGGGCCAATACACATGAACTGAATTCACTTTTTGTAGTTGATCAAGCCCAAGGAGCCGGGTACAAATTTCCCGACTGCGCGTACTCCAGCTGTTTTCTGGAAGAGCTTGTCTCCAAGTGGAGATTTCCTCTCGAATGGCTGATTTTGTAGAATTCACTAATGTGTATTGTAAAGAAAAGGTACGGATGGAAGATTTTAACGCACCGAATCGTCTAGAGGAATTTAACGCCTATCGGACGAAGATGAATGATCGAATTTTATCACATGATGGGCACTTGGGGATCAAAAGATTTTTCAATCTCGATACCAACGCCTATCAAGATGGAGCCCTAGACAAAAGTACCAAAGAATTGCTGGGATTGGTGGCATCTATGGTACTAAGATGCAACGACTGCATCGATTATCATCTGATAGAATGTGTCAGATGTGGGTTTTTGGATGATGAATTGAACGATGCCATGAACGTCGCTTTGGTGGTCGGGGGCTCGATTGTTATACCCCATTTACGCCACGCTGTTGAGACGATCGATTTGCTCCGGAGCGGTGAAGATCCTAAGGATTCACCAGAATAAAGCCTGATAGGCTGCTCTACTACAATCTTTAAAAGACAAAAGCATTGTTTAGTGCAACGCGCAGCCTTATTTTCGTCAGTCTGTGCCATTTTACGTCGCGTTGGCCTTTGGGGCAGCGCGGGCGTGGTCATTTTTAGTGAAGTGTTATTGCTAACGAATGTTTGAAAGTCTCTCAGAAAAGCTAGAAGGTGCACTCCAGTCCTTAAGTGGACAAGGGCGCATCAATGAGCTGAATGTCGCGGAAAGTATGCGCGAGATTCGGCGGGCTTTGCTGGATGCTGACGTAAACTATCAGGTAGCAAAGGACTTTACGGATCGGATTAAGGAAAAAGCGCTGGGAAGCGAAGTGCTCAATGCCGTTTCCCCTGGGCAACAGTTGGTCAAGATCGTCTATGACGAATTGGTCCACTTCCTAGGGGACAAGCAAGAGGATATCTCCTTCTCTCTCCAGCCTCCTACCGTAATTCTGATCGCAGGGCTTCAAGGCTCTGGAAAGACTACTTTTGCCGGTAAACTGGCATATTACTTCAAGAGCAAGGGCAGAGCGCCTATGCTGGTTGCGGCTGACGTCTACCGTCCGGCAGCAGTGGATCAGTTGAAAACGCTCGCCGAGTCCATTGGAGTTCCCGTCTTTACATTGGAAAAGGACGGCCAAGTTATTCAGGATCCCGTTCGCATTGCGCGCGAAGCCGTAGTGGCTGCCAAGCGTGAAGCTCGAGATATTCTGATTATAGACACGGCCGGTCGGCTCCATGTCGACGAGCGGATGATGAAGGAAGTAGCAGACATTAAAGCTGCTGTAAATCCTTCAGAAATCTTGTTTGTCGTAGATGCTATGACGGGGCAGGATGCAGTCAATACAGCTGTCGAATTTAATTCGCAGTTGAATTTTGACGGAGTAGTTTTAACAAAGTTGGATGGAGATACAAGGGGCGGCGCCGCGCTCTCCATCAGGACCGTTGTTAAGAAGCCCATCAAATTTGCATCCACGGGTGAAAAACTCGATGCTTTAACGCCATTTTATCCCGATAGGATGGCGCAGCGCATATTAGGCATGGGAGACGTCGTCTCTTTTGTCGAAAAAGCGCAGGAGCAATTTGACGAAAAGCAAGCGGAGAAGCTTCAGAGCAAAATCAAGTCGGAAGATTTCGATCTTGAGGATTTTCTGGATCAGCTCAGTCGCTTGAAAAAAATGGGATCGATGAAAGATCTCATTGGGATGATTCCTGGTATTGGTCGCCAGGTCAAAGAATTGGATGTTGAGGACGATGCATTTAAATACATCGAAGCCATCATCTACTCAATGACCCGGGAAGAACGGCAAAAACCAGACCTCATCAATGGTAGCCGGCGAAAACGCATCGCGCGTGGAGCTGGCGTAGAAGTTCGTGAAGTGAATCAGCTTTTGAAGCAGTTTCGCGACATGAAGAAAATGATGAAAACCATGACCAAATTGATGGGCAAAGGTCGATCACTCGATTTAGCCTCCATGATGGGTGGTAAATAGTCGTTTTCACAATTAGACGATTCCGAAATATCAGATCACAATCAGTCAAAGAAAGTGGTAAAGCTTCGACTTAGAAGAATGGGACGCAAAAAGCGGCCTGTTTACGCGATCGTGGCAGCGGATACCCGCAGCCCTCGCGACGGACGGTACATAGAAGATTTAGGCCGGTATAGTCCATTGGACGAACCAGCTACATACGAACTTAAAGGCGACAGAATCCTGCATTGGCTCCTCGACGGAGCGCAGCCATCTGAAACCGTCAAAGCTCTTTTGAGCCGCGAAGGAATCATGCTGGAGCTACACATGCGTCGTAAAAACAGAACGGAAGAAGAGATTACTTCCGCTGTAGCAGCGCATCGGACAGCTCGTGCAGAGAAAGCCGCATCTTCAGGCAAAATGACGACCGAACAGCGTCGTCAGAAAGCCATGAAAGATGAAGAAAAACGTGCAGCAGAACGCGCCGCAGAAGTAGCGAAAGAGCGCGCAGCGATGATGGCCAAGGCCAAAGAGGAAGCAGCGCTCATGGCGTCTGCAGCCGAAGCCAATCGCGAATCATCTGCTAAAGCGGCCAAGGCCGAGCAAGCTGAAGCCAATGCGGCCCAAGCAGCTGCAGAAGCACCAGTAGCTGAAACTTCAGTTGAAGTTGCTGCCGATGCACCTGTAGAAGCCGAGACATCAGCGGCCGAGGCCCCAGTAGCTGAAGCAGAAGTACCCGAAGCGGTAGTTGCTGAAGTAACTGAAGCGGTGGTAGCTGAAGTTGAAGCGTCGGAAGCTGAAGCAGTGGCCGACGCGGCTCCAGAAGCAGCTGCTGAAGAGCCAAAAGAATCCTGATCAACTTTTTGGGTGCAAAATGGATCGTTCACAGGCCCTTCGAGAGATGGGAAGAATCGTGCAGCCGCACGGTATAAGTGGTGAACTAAAAATTGCACCTGAAACTGATGATCCGAATCGTTTTCATGCTTTGAAGACGATATACGTCGGTTCCACTATGGAATCGGCGGTGTCCTTTGACATTTTGTCAGTCAGACTACAACCTTCCAAATACGGTATTACCGTGGTTGTCAGGCTTGCTGGAATTAACAGCCGAGATGAAGTTGAAAAACTTAAAAAACTCAAGGTTTATGCTCTGGAATCAGATCTTCCGGAGCTAGAAGACGGAGAGTATTTTTTATCGGACTTAATTCACATGCAGGTTTGCTTACCCAATAAGACAGACGTAGGAGTGGTTATTGATGTGATTGAAGGTCAGAGTCAAAATCTGCTTGTGGTAAGCCGTGAAGGCAAGCCCAATGCCCTGATTCCGATGGTAGAGGAATTTATCGTCGAAATAGATTTTGATTCGAATATGATCTCAATCGATCCGATCGAAGGTTTGTTGTAAACGCTCAGTGCCATGCGTGTTGACATTTTAACGGCTTTGCCAGAAATCGTACGAGGACCTCTCAATGAGAGTATCCCTGGACGAGCTCAGAACAAAGGATTGTTAGAAGTCCACATTCATGATATTCGAGACTATGCTACAGATAGATATAGAAGGGT
>CALEEY010000289.1 GCA_937877085.1 uncultured Bacteroidota bacterium | reverse complement strand
TATCTATAGTGCTGGTTGCGGGGGCTTCCCTCTTTCTATTGTTTCTAGCTCTTCAGGCGGTGCTTCTTTTTACTCCATTAAGAAATAAGCTTCCGGGCGTCGGGACGGAGAATATGCGTAGCGATGCCAGACAGAACGAACTTCGCCTTCAAAGTATGGCTGATTCCCTCGCGCTGCAGGAAGCCTATTTGAAAAGGCTAAGGGACATGATTTTGGGAAATGTCGAGAATGCTTCCTCCGAGATTGTTGACAATGAGCCTCCGGTCTTTGAAGATGGAACGACTTTGGCCGATTTGGAGCTACCAGATCCATCGGAAAATTGGCAGGATCACGTCCAACCAGCGCTCCCCATTGAACGGCTCAATAGTGCCCCGTCCGGTCAGCCCTTGACCTTTGACGTCGGCCCCAGCTATTTGTCTTCAATCTCTTTTCCCGTTCTTCCACCGGTGTCGGGACTGTTAACGCGAGGGTTTGACGCCCGGACCAGTCACTTTGCCATTGACATTGCAGTGGAAGAGGGGAGTGCGGTTCGAAGTATTGGAGATGGCTACGTGGTTTTGTCCGACTGGATGAACGACGGTGGGCAGGTAATCGCTGTAGCGCATGCTGGAGGATTCTTATCCGTTTTCAAGCATAACTCGAGTTTATTAAAACAGGTTGGCGATCGCGTCCGGGACAGGGAAGCGATTGCTCTTACCGGCAATTCGGGCGAAATTACCTCCGGCCCACACGCCCATTTTGAATTGTGGCATAATGGGCTTGCTCAGGATCCTAGAGCCTATGTTTTGGGTTGGTAGCGTTTCGACCCTATAATACCCCCCTAAAAGGATCGATCTAGTGTGACAAATATTCAAAACTAACCGTCTTATGGCCAAAAATTTCGCACCCGCCACTCCATCCCAAATTAATCTCATAGCAGCCGGCACCCACGTTGAAGGCACGCTGAATGCCAAGGACGATACCAGAGTTAGCGGTTCCCTTAAAGGAATTTTGAGAGTCGAAGGAAAGGCCATCATCGCTCAGGAAGGTTCTGTCGAAGGAGAAATACACGCGAACGATGCGGATGTAGCAGGACGGCTCATCGGCGACATTCATGTAAACGGACGCTTAGTCCTTAAAGAAACCGCCCGCATTCAGGGTAACATTCGTACGGCTCGGCTCATCGTTGAAGAGGGCGCGATTATCGATGGGACGTGCCACATGGGTCAGCTAGATAAGTCTCGGGCAGACGTTCTGAAAAATGGAATGGCGGGCAATGGCTCCGTATCAGCAGATAAAGCCACACCTAAACCCAGCGCATTCTCTTTATTATCAGGTGAGTAAGCCCCCCAAATGGCAAAAAAGCCTTCATGACGCATCGCCGTTTCTAAATTTCGGAATGAGTCTGGTCGGTGCCATGCTGTTTTATTTGGGCGTCGGATATCTACTAGATCGCTGGCTGGGTACGTCTCCCCGGTACCTCGTGGTCGGCAGTATTGTTGGGGGGATTTCGTTCTTCATCCAGTTTTTTCGACTTACCAAGCTGCTAACCAAGTCCTCGAAAGAAAAGCCACCCAAGGAAAGCCCTCCAAATTAAAAGCCGCCAGAGTCAAATTAAGAGACGGCAGTTCATCTTTTTTTCACTCCCTAGCCCCTCCCTTTCATTTATTATTCACCCCTAAAAAGGCGCGCGCGGTGGGCTTAGTCCGTAATTTTGGAGTCTGTTAGTGTTCACCCGGACACCGTTATTGGTAGTTCTCTCATGACTGAAGGTTTTTGGCCCGAAAGTATTTGGCTTAGTGCACTTGTAGGAGCCGGAATCGCGGGGCTTTACAGCTTTGGGGCCCTTTGGTTAGGAAAGATTGCCATTCGGTCTTCGCAACGAGCATTTATGATGCTTGTCTTGGGAGGAATGGTTGCTCGAGTTTTTGTAACCCTCATTCTTTTGACAATCATCTTGCTTCTAACGTCATTGGAAAGCACAGCATTACTGGCAGGATTTTTCATCGTGTTTGCGATTGGTCTGACTGCTGAAACGATCATTTTACATCGCCGACAGAATACTTTACCAACCGGCAACATTCAGAAGAATATCAAAGTCGATAGTCACACAGACTAACCTTGTTTTTCGGATGAATGGGCCCAAACGGCCGACGATTTAGCTTTGATGATAAAACGAGCCTCCATATTTCTCCTCCTTGCGCAGTTGGCCATGATGGCTACTCCGCCAGACGCTTTCGCACAAGCTGCTGAAGAAGTGCCCGATTTTGATGCACTGCATCATAGTGCGAACGCGTATTACTTAGATTTTGCACCGTTTCCTCATGTTGAGCTCCCTCGTATTTTTGTGGTTCAACACCAAGATGGGAGTTACGGCTTAGAGCTTTTCCGTTCGACCACCTCCGCCATTGTAAATGGCCACTTTACGGTCGATCAGTCGGCAGTTGAGCATGGTGCTCCGAAAGAAGAGGGGGCCGCAGAACACGCAACGCCTGACGCAGAATCGCATGATGCGGATTCAACAACCGTTGTCGCAGAGCAAGACGCCCCGGTTGTCGCAGATCATTCGGAGTCGGCAGGGGCAGAAGTTTCTCTCAAGGACATCGAAAGTCACTTGCTGGCGCCCGCAGGAAGCCACGTAGTGTTGGATCTTTCTATTTCACGCCATCTCTTTTTTGCCTGGTTGAGTATGGCGCTAGTCCTGTTTTTGATGACCCGCCTAGCTGGAATGTACAAGCGCGGAATTGGCCGTGACACCGCTCCAAAAGGCCTGTTTCAGAATTTCTTTGAAACGATCATCATGTTCGTACGAGATGAAATTGCTCGTCCAAACTTGGGTGCGAAAACGGACAAATATCTTCCGTATCTACTTACGGCCTTCTTTTTCATCCTGGTATCCAATTTCCTTGGCCTGGTACCCTACGGGGCGACGGCCACTTCAAGCCTAATGATTACCACCGTATTGGCGGTATTTACGTTCGTCATTACGCAGCTAGGCGGTACCAAGGATTATTGGGGACACATTTTTTGGCCTCCGGGAGTACCTGCCTTTGTCAAGCCGATTTTGATACCGGTTGAAATAATGGGCATCTTTACCAAGCCAATTGCCCTAGCGATCCGGCTTTTTGCCAACATGACGGCCGGTCACTTAGTTATTTTGAGCCTCATCGGCTTCATATTTTCATTTGCCAAGATGTTTGGCCCGGGCGTGGGCTATGCGGTAGCACCGGTAAGTGTGGCATTTGCACTCTTTGTGTATCTCCTTGAAATACTGGTGTCTCTCATTCAAGCATATGTCTTTACAATGCTTTCGGCCTTGTTTATTAGCATGGCCATTCAGGAGCACGATCACGCTCATGACGATTCTCATGAAGTTGCCCATCATAGTAGTCCTGTTTCGGGCTCCTCTGAAGTAGCTTCGGCGGTATAAAAATTCTTTCATCCACTTCGTAACAAACAAACGACAACAGGAAATCTAATGGAACCATCAGCTCTCGCATACCTCGGCGCAGGTATTGGTGCAGGTTTAGTTGCCCTTGGTGCTGGTCTTGGAATCGGTAAGCTTGCAGGCCCAGCCATGGAAGCAACCGCACGCCAGCCAGAATCCACAAGCGACATTCGTACCACAATGATTATTGCTGCCGCCCTTATTGAAGGCGTCGCACTATTCGGCCTGGTTATCTGCATTATCCTAGTAGCCAAGTAATTTATGGCGGTTTAGGCTGCCATTTTTTACACGTTACGGCCATTTTTATGGCCACCAATGACATCTTGGCCTTAAAAAAATAGGTGTATCTCGAAACTCGAGACGCACAGAAATAAACCTGTACGACCAACCATGATCGTATTAGCAGTAGACCTACTTGCTCCTGACGCCGGACTCATTATCTGGGTTGGAATCACCTTTCTAGCACTGCTTCTTCTTTTGAAAAAGTTTGCTTGGGGGCCGATTTTGTCCGCGATGACCACCCGTGAGGAGACGATCCACGCGTCTTTGTCGCAGGCTGAAAAAGCATTGGCTGAAGCCAAGCAGCTCCAGTCTGATAACAACAAAGCTCGCCGCGATGCTGAAGTCCACTCGCAGGCCATCCTTCGGGAAGCCCGTGACGAAGCTGAGCGCATTCGGACGGAAGAAGTAGACAAAACTCGGGTCCAAATTAAACAGTTGCAAGATTCGGCTCAGGCTGAGATCGAGCGCGAGAAAGAAAACGCACTCAACAGTCTCAGAAATGAAGTCGCGGATTTAGCCATTCGGGCGGCCGAAAAAATCTTGCGCGAAAATTTGGATGCAGATCGTCAAAAGAAAATTGTTGACAATTTTCTAGGCGACCTTTCGAAAAACTGATTTGCTCAGTAAAAAATGAGCGAAATGTAAACAATGAGCGAAATCACGATATCTCGCCGATACGCCCAGGCGCTCGACGAACAGGCCGAATCGGTCGGTAAAAGCACAATCGTTGCTGCAGACATGTCCCTCATACATGATGGACTTGTAGCTTCGCGCGAGCTTGCCGGACTGTTTGACAGCCCGGTCGTTTCGCGGGAAAAGAAAGCGGACGTGTTTCGCGCTCTTTTTAGCGAACGCGTGGATTCGCTTACGCTCCGCTTTCTCGAGCTTCTCGTTGAAAAGCGACGGGAGGGATTGTTTCCTGAAATAGTGAAGGCCTACCAAGAGCTTCGGGATCGTCAGTCTGGTGTTGTAAGCGTTTCGGCGCGCACGGCACTTCCACTTTCTGGCGATGACGAAAAACGCTTGGTAGCATCACTTGAAAAGCTGACTGGCAGCAAAGTCCGTCTCGAAACTAAAGAAGATGCTTCCATCCTCGGTGGAATCGTCATCCGAATAGGCGATACGGTCTATGATGCGAGTGTAGTGAATCAATTGGCTTCGCTTCGAGAACGCCTCGAAACTGGGTCTCGGAATTAAATTGACAGTGTGATGGGCTCCGGCTCATCCGAATAGAAATAAACGAATTACGATGGCAACGGCAATCAGACCGGATGAAGTCACCGCTGTTTTAAAGCGCGAGCTTGGCGGCTTCGAAGCAACAACGGACGTATACGAAGTAGGAACGGTCCTTCAAGTAGGCGATGGTATCGCTCGTATTTACGGTCTTGCCAATGTGCAGGCCGGCGAGCTGATAGATTTCCCACGAAGCGGCGTTTCAGGCATGGTGCTTAACCTTGAAGAGGACAACGTTGGTGCTGTTCTTTTCGGTGAAGCCGACAAGGTCAAGGAAGGAGACGAAGTACGCCGTACCAAGCGTATTGCGTCTATCAACGTTTCTGAAGACATGCTAGGCCGCGTAATCGATCCGCTTGGACGTCCTATTGACGGCAAAGGCGCTTTCACAGGTAAAACATATGAGATGCCACTCGAGCGCAAAGCGCCTTCGGTTATCTTCCGTGAGCCCGTTACCGAACCGCTTCAAACCGGTATTAAGGCTATCGACTCCATGATCCCGGTTGGACGTGGCCAGCGCGAACTTGTTATTGGCGACCGCCAGACGGGTAAAACGGCTGTTGTGGTCGATACGATCATCAACCAGAAATCCACGCACAAAACAGACAAGCCTGTTTATTGCATCTACGTGGCTATCGGCCAGAAAAACTCTACTGTGGCCCAGGTAATGCGTTCTTTGGAAGAGAACGGTGCTTTGGAATACACGGTTATTGTTAATGCCGGTGCGGCCATGCCTGCTCCGTTGCAGTACATCGCTCCATTTGCTGGCGCATGTATCGGTGAATTATTTCGCGACACAGGCCGCCACGCCTTGATTATCTATGATGACCTTTCGAAACAGGCGGTTGCCTATCGTCAGGTATCATTGCTTCTGCGCCGCCCACCAGGACGTGAAGCGTTTCCTGGAGACGTGTTTTACTTGCATAGTCGGTTGTTAGAGCGTGCAGCGAAGATCACTTCTTCCAATGCCGTCGCTAAAAACATGAACGACCTTCCAGACTGTTTAAAGGATGAAGTGAAAGGAGGAGGTTCGCTTACCGCCCTTCCCATCATTGAAACTCAAGCTGGCGACGTTTCTGCGTACATTCCTACCAACGTGATTTCGATCACAGATGGTCAGATTTACCTCGAATCCAGCCTTTTTAACGCCGGTGTTCGCCCCGCTATCAACGTAGGTATCTCGGTATCCCGTGTGGGTGGTAATGCACAGATCAAGGGGATGAAAAAAGTGTCTGGTACACTTCGCCTTGACCTTGCCCAGTATCGTGAACTAGAAGCTTTTTCAAAGTTCGGATCTGATCTTGATGCAGCAACCCAGCGCCAGCTAACGCGTGGTGAGAAACTGGTTGAAGTGTTGAAACAGGGACAGTTCGTACCGATGCCGGTTGAAGAACAAGTTGCCATTATTTTTGTGGCCGGAAAGGGATTGATCGACGCCGTACCTACGAAAAAAGTGAAGCAGTTCGAGAAAGACTTCATTGAACGCATCAAGATGAGACATCCGGAAGCTTTAGGCTCCATCGTTTCTTCAGGAGTTGTTTCGGATGAATTGACGGAAACGTTTACGAAAGAAGCCAAAGAACTTGTCGAACTGTTCGCCACACAAGATTAACTCAATTAATAGTCGATCCTTTTCGGACTCTAATCACAGCGCAATTCACCTGAGACTATGGCAAGCCTTCGAGACTTACGAAGCCGAATAACCTCGGTAGGTAACACGCAGCAGCTAACCCGGGCCATGAAAATGGTCGCGGCGGCTAAACTGCGTCGTGCACAGGAGAATATTTTCGCAACCAGGCCGTACTCGTATAAGATTGCTGAGATCATTACGCGTTTAAAGGGCCAAATCGATACGTCGGAGCACCCGTTATTTCAGCCACGGGAGTCGCCAAGTAAGGTGTTGTTGGTTATTATTACCGCCGATCGCGGATTGGCTGGAGCGTTTAACTCCAACGTTATAAAGCTAGCTGAACAGGCGATCAACCAAAAATACGCGGCTCATCGCGATAGCGGCCGTCTGTTTTTGACCTGTGTAGGTCGCAAGGGCCACGATCACTTCAAACGACGTGGCTACCAGTTGGTCGGCGACTTTAGGGGCGTTTTTGATAAGCTTAGCTTCTCTACGGCGGACACCGTCGCATCGGTTGCTGAAGACGGATTTTTGGCAGGGAAGTGGGACGAAGTTTATGTGCTCTATAATGAGTTCAAAAACACCATTTCTCAAAACCGGATCATGGAGCCTTTCATTCCAATTCCAATGGAGCGTTTTTTAACGCCCGTCATGGAATCGGATACAGGGGACACGGCCCAAGTCAAGAGTAAATATGTCGATGACCCGATCTATGAGCCAGGAGTTGACGAGATTTTAAACATTATGGTCCCGCGGTTCTTGAATTACCAGATCTGGCGTGCTTTGCTGGAATCGAATGCTTCGGAACAGGGAGCTCGTATGGTGGCCATGGACAACGCTACAACCAATGCCGGAGACTTGCTCAAGGAACTGAAGCTGAAATACAATCGCGCCCGTCAGGACGCCATTACGACCGAGCTTATCGAGATCACGTCTGGCGCGGATGCCATGGAAGCAGGTTGATCTAGTCTTGGTCTTATTTCAGTAGTCCTTCTGACTTTAGTTGCTCGATCATCCAAACCGCGTCCTCGTTTCCACTGGCAGCGTTTTGCTGAAGCAATGTTATTGAGTTGGCGTTCTGCGCGGTCTGTAGCTTAAACTGCGCGTCTGATGCAAAGGGGCTCCGCCAGTTTTCGATGGCAACTCGCGTGTGCATTAGGGCCGAATCAACTCCATTTTTCGAACTGTCGGGAGCGGACGTGAACAGTTGATAGTAAAATTTCCCGATGGCTGTTGGATGATCCCTTAGAAGGGAAACAGCCTTCTCTTTTAACTCAGCATCGCCTAACATTTTGGCGGTCCAAAATATTTGGGCAGCGGCAGAAGGGTCACCACCTTCGGCCTGTTCGATCATCCTTGGAAGATTACTTTTAGCTTGTTTTATGTCTCTGAGATGTCTCACCGCCCAATTCGCAGCTTGATCTCCGTTTTTCCGGGCTTGTCTCCACTCCTCTACCGACGTCCAAGAAATCCTATCACCGCCATAACTAATTGGTAAAGATCCATCCTCGGATCCTTCAATGGCTTTTCTTACCAGCTCTTCTTCCTGATGTAGAACAATTTGCTTCACGATGGGAAGCTTTTGAAACTTGGTTACCCTTTGATGGGGTTGCAATGGGTAATATTCGACAAAAGCGTATTC
>CALEEY010000288.1 GCA_937877085.1 uncultured Bacteroidota bacterium | reverse complement strand
GTAACGGGAATGTCGCTGACTTCAATTCTAATATCGGCTATGTTTATAGCAGGTGGCGTAAGTCCGACGGCTCGAGCCGTTTCTGATTCCACGTGCACCACCAGTTCAAAAGCGGCTCCGGCTGGGACCAGAGTCAATCCTCCTTCATTTGATTCATAGATTCCGGGGTTGGAAGCCGAGGAGACGTAGGAATACGTGTTACCATTGAGCGTCAGCGTCACCTCTGCGCCTTCAACGGCCGTCTCAGAAAGAAATTGATTGGCTGAAAGTGGGGTCGCCCGCGAAATCCGGATAGAAGGAAGAGGTTTTCCAACGTCCAAATAGGCCTCAATGACCAGTGTGCCAGGATCGCCCGGTAGGACGCTATCGCAGCCCCCGTACATAAGCCCGGCGCATAAAAGACCTAACGCTATGTTTATTAAGCGTTTCATATGCTCATTTTGAGGTCAAACAGAGGCAAAATGGGTAATCCTAGCGTGTCGTTCGGTTTAAATATCTCCGTGGAAGGATCAAATGTCCGACCCACCACATTCCGACGATTAATGACATTGTATAAATTGATTCCTGCCGACCACTCGGCGTCGGCAAATTTAAATTTATAGTTGAAATTGAAGTCAAGCCGGAAATAGGCCGGTAGTCTTCCATTGTTAATACTCGGATTATGGAAGAACCAGGTATTATCGCCTGTAATCGGATCGTTTAGTTGATATTTGGACACGGGCACGGTAAGCGGATAACCAGACCTCCAAATGATGGAAGATCCGACGGTCCAGTGTTGCGATTCCCTAACTCCGATGAAAGAAAAGGAACGCGGGATTTCAAATCTAGTGGGTTTAAACGTGGCTTCCTCAAGACCTGTTGTGCGGCTTTCAGCTTGAAGACCTGAATAGGAAACCATCCATTTCCACGACCTCCATTTGGCGTCAATTCCGACTTCAATGCCGTAGGAGCGTTCATTTCCGGCCGTGTGTTGACCGAGCAAAGTCGAAATTTCAATTCCCGGACCCAACAGCCCATCTTTAGATTGAAATTCGTCTTTGGGGAGCAATATGCCCCGACTTTCCCTAGCAAAAATGTCTGCACGAAGGGTTATGTTTTTGATCGCGCTGGATTCAATTCCGAGCGTAACTTGGCCTGATCGTGACGGCTGTGTTTCGGAATCAGTCGGAATCCAACGGCTTGAAACGAGGTCATACAGAAACGAATTTCTATCTCGAATGCGTTGAATGTATTGTATTTGCGACGCGGCGGACGCCCGAATAATCAATCGCTCTGGATCCGGAGCATATTGAACAGTGAGCCTGGGGGAAGCTCGAAAATGGCTTCCCTTCCCAAAATAGCTCAATCGTACTCCCGGTAAGACCGTCCATTGTGACGTGATGCGCCAAAAGTCTTGAGCATAGAAGGCTAATTCGGTCGTTTTCGAACGACTGGATTGAATGAGCGGCTCGATCAAATTGGGCGAATAAGCCACGACAGCATCGATTGTTGACCCAAATTGATGTTTTACAACCGAAAAGCCCGTTCGGATCTGATGATTTATAGCCGGATAATAATCTACGTCAACTTGCGCCCCCAGGTCCTCCAAATCGACCGTGTACTTTGATCGAACGAATGCGGATTGAGTCGGGCGAATGAAGGTGTTTTCCGCGGCTGCATACGTCGAATTATATCCGGTCAGCGTAAGGAATACCTGGTTCGAGACCAACCGCTGATACCGCGAGCTAAATATTCTATTACCCCAATTTTGGTCAATCTCAAAAAACAAGTCGGCAGGTCTAAGCCACGAAGCAAAATCTAACGAAAGGTCAAAGGGAAGCCTCAAGTCTAGATCGTCCGATCCGGAGTAATATGAAAACGTAAAATTTGACCTTGAATCCGGTCTATGAGAAAGCTTGGCACTCCAATCGTAGAAGTAATAACCGGTACGTAGCGTGTCACGCCTTCCGGCCTCATCCTCTACCGGGTGACTGCGGCCTATTATTTTGTCTAAATACGACCGTCTACCCGACAGCATAAACGAGCTTTTCGAGTTGATGGGACTCTCAATCAGGAAATTTGCGTTGAGCGCGGAAAGGCCAATGGTGGCTTTGGGCGTGGTTCTGGCTCCGTCCCGTAGCTCTGCATCCATAACAGCCGAAAGGCGACCCCCATATTCCGCTGGGAAAGCACCTTTGTACAATAATATGTTTTTAAAGGTGTCCGTTTGGAAGGTTGAAATCAAACTGAACGCATGCCACGGATGATATATAGGCGCCCCATCGATCAGATAGAGATTTTGATCGGGGCCACTACCACGAACAAGGAGCCCCCCCGTAGCCTCTCCTGCGCGTTCTACCCCTGGCATCCAGCGTAAAGCTTCGATCAAATCGTTTCCCCCGATCGATCCGGGAAGTCCTGAAAGTTGCCGAGGAGTTAATGCAATTAAGCCGGGGGTGGCATTTAAATCGCTTCTGGTAATGGTCTCCTGTTCAATGGTTACTCCGGCTAGTACCTCGGGTCTGGGACGAAGCGATAGCCGAACGGGCGTTGGGCCTACTACAATCGTCGTGTCCATTCGCTCATATCCGATGTATGAAACGATGAGCTCTGTAGATCCAGCGGGAAGGCCTGGAAAGGCAAAAAATCCGGCATCATTGGTTGTGGTACCGGCTCCGACTCCCGGTAACAAAACGTGCGCTCCGACTAGGGTTTCACCCGAGTTGTGGTCCGAAACGAATCCATTCAGGACATATTTAGGTGAATTTGACTCCGGTTGATCGGTGGCAAGCGGAATGAGGACCAACTGGTTTCTACCAACTTCCTGTGTTCGAAACGGAAGTCCGAGAACGATACAAATCAGGGCGCTTCTGGGAGAATTACCATCATATTTGCAGGAGGTCACGAAAGGGGCTACTAGTTCGGGATTGTAGACCACATCCACACCCGTGACTTCTCTAAAACTAACAAGCGCTTCGGAAAGCGGTGTTTTGGAAAAAACGAAATGAATCTCTTGTCCATTCGCTTTGGTCGCAAAGGGAATGGATACAATAAAGCAGAGACAAAGAAACCGAAAAAGCGAAATGCGATGGGACACGAGTCGAGCCAATACGTGGAGTGGTCGCTTGACTCGCTTATAGCCTTGCCGTTTAGCTGCGTTCCACTTACCTGGCTGCAAGTTGATCTTGTCGGATATCCAAAGGTCCGCTAGATCAACCTTTTAAACGTCCTGACTATTTAATCAGGGAATAGACGCCTGTTTCGCCATCGACATTTAAAGTCGCACCGAGCGCTGCAGCGACGATGTCCAGAATCTCCCGAACACCCCGGTCTTGCTCAAATGTGCCCGTCAGGAGGGCATCGTCTAAGGTTTCCGACAATTCGATGGTTACTTCGAATCGTTTGGCCAACAAGTCCTTGACCTCTTTCATCGGAGTGTCGCGGAAGATGATCAACTCACTCCACGATAGGGCTTCCGACACATTCGCATCCTTGAGAGTAATTCCCGTCGAAGTCAAAAATCCTTGACGGCCCGGGGTCAAAATCACATCGTTTGTCGGATCTGAGTCATTGAGCGACAACGAAACACGTCCGGAGACAAGCGTCACGATGGTTTCAGGCGATGAGGCACTACCAGAATGGACGGTCTGGACTCCAAATTCAGTTCCGAGGACGGTAGTAACACCAGCAGGTGTGTAAATTTCAAATGTCGTGGGGGAGGGAACGACATCAAAATATGCGGCTCCACTCAGCGTGACCGAGCGATTAAAGTCCCAGGCAGCTCTGAAAACGCATCCAACGATATTGA
>CALEEY010000287.1 GCA_937877085.1 uncultured Bacteroidota bacterium | reverse complement strand
GGGAGAAATATTCTCGGTTGGTCGAATGTATCTTGGTGTCTCCCCAAAGGGAAAACAAGTTGATATATCCATCGGCTATACTCCCTACGAAAGGCGAATGATGGCGCGCGCTGTAGACCAAGATTATGGTCTCGATGCACCGCTTCACATCTGCTCGGCCATTGATCTGACCGTCATGAAGGCGGTTGCCGGAAGGCTAAGAGACTGGGCTGATATTCAGCGCATCATCCAGCGAAGCGGCGAAACCATGGATTGGGATCTGGTCTATGAGGAGTTGACGCCGCTTCTTGAAATGGCCTATAAGGAAGAAAACCTCACCCGTTTGAAGAAAATGGTTGATGAGGAATATCCTTCTGCGGAATGACCATTCTGGGGAAGGACCATTCTGGGGAAGGACCATTCTGGGGAAGGCCCCAGGCGCGCACCAGCTTAACCAGCCGCGCCACCCCAACTACCTCCGAACCAACCTCACCAACGCGGCTATCGCGAAAATGGCGCCGAGCATGGCTACAACGGAAGAGCCAGCAGGGAAGTCAAACGTAACGGAGAAATAGATTCCGGCTACGCTTCCAACCACGCCAACAAGCATCGATATCAAGACCAATGAGGTGTTGCTACGGGTCATTAACACGGCCGAAACGGGAGGAACGACGAGGTAGGCAAAAACGGGGATAACGCCGCCAATCCGGACCGCCAATACGATGGCCAGACCTATAGAGATGTAAAACAAGAAATTCCACAGATTAAAGGCGCCCAGATTTTCGACATCCCGTGATTCAAACTTTTCAGTTATCTCGAAAAACTGCTTTCTGAAGATAAAATGGACGACCCCCAAAATGGCAAAAACGATGGCCATTGGGATGTATTGAGCGCTTGTAGCCGTAAAAACGCTTCCAAATAGAACTTCCTGAATATCCGCATCTCCATGGGCTGCTTTGGATATCAACAGAACCGTGACCGCCGACGAAACGGCATACAGAATTCCAATGATGGACTCCAGTTTGAGCCGTTTGTCCGTGACTTTGATGAACGACATCAAGAAAGCCCCGACCAACGTAAACGCCACTGAAATAATTAATGGATCTAATTCAAAGTAGGTAGCAAACGCTACCCCAAGCATGGAGATCTGTCCCAACGCGAGGTCAACAAATACAATGCCCCGACCTACAACGTGAACACCTAGATACGAGAGTAACAGGCCCATGATCACGCTAACTATAAGCGCATTCCGCACAAAATCGAGGGCAAATAATTCCATTAACGTTCAAAGAGATTAGAGTAGGGAGTTCTGTTAGTGGCTTGCCTTTTGAAAAGCTGCAACAATAAGATTAACGTTATAATCGAACACATCAAAGTACGTCTTGACCTCTTTAAAGGCCCCAACCGATGTAGCCAATGTCAGGACCGATCCACCCACTTTTCTAGCTACAAGATTCGCTGCGTCCGCCTTTTCATAAGGTGACATTACTATAACCGAAATGCCGTCTTTAGACATGGTGTCCATAACTTTGGCAAGTTGCGCGGGCGAAGGAGGAATACCTGGTTTGGGTTCCAGAAACGCCACAATATCGAGACCAAATGCCGTTTCAAAATAAGGCCATTGATCGTGATAGGCGACGATCTTCGTGCCATTGAATGGTTTCATCTTGGCCTTCCAACCGGCCATCTTGGTGTCGAGCGTTTCGTTAAACGTCTTGAGATTGGCCGCAAAATACGCCTGATTCGCAGGTTGAAGCTTGATCAGTCCGTTGTAGATGTTCTGGGCGATGATGTGCCCGATTGCTGGATCCAGCCAATAATGGGGGTTGCCAAAGACGTGGATATCGCCCTGCTCGCGGCTCACACTGGAAGGGACATTGAGCAGGGGAACACCAATGGAAGTGTCTACGAATCCTGGCGATCCGGCTTGGATTTTGGAATTTCTGGAACTCGCTAACAGCGATGGAGCCCAGCCATTGGTCAAATCCAACCCCGTAGAAATAAACAAATCGGCCTTAGCGAGCTTCAAAATATGGCTCGGTTTAGGATCCACGAAATGCGGGTTCTGATATCCGGTGGCAATGGAAATGACCTCGACTTTATCTCCTCCAATCTGCTCCGTGATTTGCTGAAGATCGGTGAGCGTCGTGACCACGTTCAGCTTTTTCTGGGCTGTTGCGGGCGTGGCTAGAAGGCCTATCGCAAGGGCCATCACTAAATATTTCAATCGAATCACCGTCTTCATTTCATTACTCAATAGTGTCGTTTAACTGCTCGCTCACCATGCATCTTGTCTAGTACTCGTGGGCGCCGTGGGTACCAATTACAAATACCATGCCCAGCAACGCCTGGTAGGACTGATCGAGATCCGGCCCCCACGATGTCCGGCCTCCGATCTCTATTTTTTGATATTCGCTCAAATACCATCCCAGTGTTGTGGAAACCGCTTTTTCGTTCCAATCGGGGTTATCTGGAAGATCGGCATGATCAAAACGCCCCGACAAGAACCACCGCTGAGCCAATTGATAGTTAATCAGTGCGTACATCCCATTTGCCGTGATCATTGAACTACCCATGTCTTTTCGACTTTGAAACGCTTCAAATTGAAGAGTAAGGGATTTAAAAGTATTGAATTGTAGTGGTTTCCACTTATAGGTGGCGTCTAGCCCGACTATGGTCGTGGTGTACCCAACAGCATTTGGGCCAGCCAATCCACTTAATCCAAACTCAAGGCTCGCATTGTCGGATAGATCCCAAAAGTTTTTAAGGTGGCTCGTATAGAGCATATGGTTGCCATCGCTACGAGTAAAACTCTCACTCTCGCCCGGCCCACGGGTCACTTCGAAGGAGAGTTCCTGATAGAAACGTCTGTTTGGAACCAACCAATTCACCGAAGCGCCTTGGTCATTGAGGCCTTCATCACCAAAAAAATTGGCATAAACGGCTGGTACGTCAATGAAAGGCAGCGCGTGCGGGTGCAAACGATTGATTTTGCCCACGTTGCTCCGAAATTTGCCCACTTTGGCTTGTAATTGATAGGGCAGGCTCAGCGTGGTCAGATACGCTTCTTCTAGTTCAAATTCAAACTCGCCGTCGTTGTGCCCCATCCCGATGAAGATGTCGGCCCGTGCAAATGGATCGATCACTGATCGGAAGGACGATTCCACCTCGTGCATCTCCATATCCCAGTTTCGAGGGCCTTCTGAAGTGTACCAAGCCCGAAAATCACCAATAAAACTGATATCTGGGTTTGCAATCTTGGTGGTGACTTGTGCTGAAGCGGCGATTGGACTTAAAAAAACACAAACTAAAGTCGCCAACCCAATACGGTTTATCATAATTCTAGGGGCCTTAAAACAGTGGCTCAATAATTGACTCGCGGATGGAATTTCCCAGGTTGCATCAACATGCAATGTAGACGCTGTATTCGATGTTCCGATTCCTTGTCAATCGAGGTTTGGCTGACTATCGCGTTCTATTGCTGTTGTTCCGAGCTTGCTTGACTGGGGATGAATTCGATCCCCTAGCCACGCTTTTATCAGTGATTGCCGGGTAATACCAAGCTTTTGGGCCTCTTCGAGACTGGAAAATCATTGCAAATGCGCTCAATACTGACGATTATGCGCGTTCAAATTATGCGCTTTCAGGTTATGCGCGTTCAGACAATGCGCGACCAAATAATGCGCTTTCAATTTGCAAAGCCTAATGATCGGAAACACACCCAATTTATCTCGAATCGACGACGAGCCTTCGTACAACCTAGCTGCTTGGCGCAGGGAAATCCCGCTCCTAGATCGTTTTATCCCATTGAACAATTGCTCCCATTCACCGCAATTGAAAGGGACCGCTGCCGCCGCAACAGGATACCTCGATGATTGGAACCTCAAGGGGATGAAGCTAAGTGGTCGAAAGACGGTGCTTATTTGTATTATTTTGATTTCGATGGGATACCCCAATCTCGGTTTACCGAGGCCAATGTGGTCAGACTTCCTGTAGATCTGCGCCAGGGATTTCGAATAACCGGTCCGCCAGAGTTCGTTTTGTACGTTCGGTATCCCATGCAGTTGAGAGTTGGGCGGGGTAAGATTGCCGTATATTCGCGCGGCACTATTTCGGTATCTAAACCTGTCGTAAAGTCGGCCCGGATTGGATTGTGGCGTAACATTGGCGGCGAATTAGAAAAAACACTACCACGATAAGGGATTAAGGAGATTGAATGGAATTAGGAATTGATAGTTTTGCGGCCGTTCGCACAAAAGATGGAAGAAATAGCACGCCATCGGAACGCGCTGGGGCCATTGAAGAGCTAC
>CALEEY010000286.1 GCA_937877085.1 uncultured Bacteroidota bacterium | reverse complement strand
TTTACTTACAAAAACCCCTTTTTGTGTGGAAATCCAGACATCGGCGTTCGGAGCTTCCTGAATATCCGAGATCCAAAATTTGTCAAGCTCTTTACCCGTCGCATATGGGGCAAATGAGGTACCATTAAAGAGGTAAACGCCAGCGTCTGTACCCAACCATACGGAACCATTGCTGTGTGCCAAAATGGCCGTTACCTTGATGACTTCATCGCCCTTAGTAATAGGGAATTTTTTAAAAGTAGAACCGTCATATCGAATCGCGCCTTCCGGAGTAGCGATCCACAGGTTTTCATCTAAATCCTCCGTGATAAAGGTGATGGTGCCTATTCGAGCGCCATCAAATCTTGAAAACGTGTCGAAACGTCCATTTTCATATTTGAGAAGTGCGGATCGTAGGCCCAGCCACATAACTCCGGACTTGGATTTGAACATCGCGGTCACTTCCCGGTTGCGCAAAAGGCCGTCTGGATCGACTAGGGTCGTGAAATCAACTCCGTCGTACTGACTGATCCCGTTTTGTAGAGAAATCCAAAGGTTGTCGTTTGGGCCTTCCGAAATACCCCAAACCATATTTCCAGCGAGCCCGTCTTCTTTACCATAATGGGTAAAAGGCGAAGGGGCATACTTAAAAATCCCCATGCCGTCCGTGGAGATCCAAATATTGTTTTCGCGATCTTCTAGAACCGAACGGATGGGAATGGAAGCCAAGGTTTTGGGTGCAAATGGAATAAATTGATCTCCTATTTTGCGAACAAGTCCGCTATTGGTCCCCACCCACAAGGTACCTGACCGGTCAACAGACAATGACCGAACAAATACATCGGGTAACCCATCCTCTTCATCGAAGCGTTCAAAATTGACTCCATCGAATCGAACAAGGCCATTGCTTGTGGCTATCCATACAATATCATTTCTATCAAAAGTAACTGCATGGACTTCAGAAGTCCTCAACTCAGACGTAATGTCCCATTGAAAAACGGACTCTCCATCATATTTAAAAAGTCCAGCTGTTGTAGATCCAATCCAAAGATTTCCTTGGAGATCTCTTGAAAGCGATTTAAACCCAACATCCTTAATCCGCTCATCGTCTAACGGGGTGCAAGCATTTCCATCGAAAGAACAGATGCCCAAATCCGTACCTATCCACAATAAGCCGCTTTGGTCCTCCACAATTGAACGAACATCGTCGCTTGGAAGGCCATTTTTAGTCGAAAATGAGGTAACCGTTTTACCATCGTAGCGGTGCAACCCCCCTTGAGTACCAAACCAAAGCGTTCCCGTTCTATCTTCGTAAATGGTTTGACTCTGAATGGTTTGTTCAGAAAGCGCTCCTTCATGACCAAAGCGCTTGAAATTTTGGCCATCGAATCGAGCAATCCCACCGGAATAGAGTGCTAACCAAATTTCTCCCCGTCTATTCTGGAGGGCATCCCAAACTTGCGCTTGAGGCAGGCCTTGCTCGGCGGTAAAGGATTCGAGTCGATACTCTTGCGCAGCGGCAATGGGCATTCCCGCCATAGCAAAAAAGCTAAGCAGAAATGCTGCGAACAAAAGATGTATATAATTCAGCTTAGTTTTCGAGCTGTGCTGCATAACCCATCATTTTTGTAGCTGAGCAACGATTGCCTATTTGCACCGCGCACGGTCCATTGGCTTGGGTATCGACAATCTACCTCTTGGCTAAAGAAACGGGCCACGAATTCAACTAAGGATCGTTGGCATGGGGAAATAACCGTATTCAATTGATGCAGAAACGGTTCAGAAAACACCTATTTTTCGCCATTGTTGACGCACCTTACTCTAAGCGAATCCAATGACTGAATCTTTCCTAGTAGGTGGGACCTACGAACTAACGAGTGACCAAGTCGAATTTTATCAGCAAAATGGGTTTATTAAACTCAAGAATGTGCTTTCTCGACAAGAAATTGACCATTTCAACGACGTCATTTCCGTTGAGGTCACGAAGCTGAATCGGGATGCCCGGCCAATGGAAGAGCGGGATACCTACGCCAAAGCATTCGTTCAGATAACGAATCTTTGGACACGGAACGAAAGCATTAAAAACTTAGTTTTTAGCCCGCGTTTGGCCCAAATTGCTAAGGAATTGATGAAGGTAACCTCCGTGCGATTGTACCACGATCAAGCGCTTTTCAAAGAAGCAGGAGGTGGGTATACCCCTTGGCACGCGGATCAATATTATTGGCCTCTAGACTCAGATCATTCCATAACGGCCTGGATTCCCTTGCAGGAAACCACATTGGAAATGGGAGCATTGGAATTCAGCGCAGGAAGCCACCAGCTGTTGAACGGAAGAGAGTTGGCCATTGGCGACGACAGCGAACATGTGGTAAGCGAAGCACTGAAGTCTGGAGGGTATGAGCGCATCGTCGAGTCGTTTGACCTAGGCGAAGTAAGTTTTCACGCTGGGTGGACGTTTCATAGAGCGGCACCAAATCGGACAGAAAAAATCCGTAAGGTGATGTGCACCATATACATGCATGGAAATATGAGATTGAAAAACCCTTCCAACGAACACCAAAAGCTGGACTGGGAGGTGTGGTGTCCCGGGGCTCAAGTGGGTGAAATAATTGATACTAGTTTGAACCCCATATTATTCGAAAGAGCTTCGTAGTCAATTATGAAGTACGTGCAGTACTTTGAAATGCTTTTACATCAACAAAATTTTCGAGCGATA
>CALEEY010000285.1 GCA_937877085.1 uncultured Bacteroidota bacterium | reverse complement strand
GTCGGATACCGCAGGCGTTTCGGGATGGGCCACCGACCAATTGTTCATGGGACACTTTTCCCTCGCCGATCTTGGGGCGGACGCCTCTACGGGTGCGGCGCAGGGCGCGGAACGTCAGACTTTTCATTCCTTTGAACGATTTAGTCGAGGCGCCATGGGCCTTGCCGGATCCCATTCAGAGCCCTTCCGGGTTTGGCTCGAAGACTGGACCATAGAAGGCTCGCCCAATGGTCTGTTCCCGCTCAGGTTGCGCGCTGGTCAGGACGGTGTCTCCCTAGACCTAACCCTATCGTCCGCAAAACCCATTGTGCTACAAGGCGATAGAGGACTGGATCGCAAAGGCAAGGAGCTCGGTAACGCTTCGTATTACTATTCCTATACGCGCCTCGAAACCGAGGGCGTCATTCGAATTGGAGATCAGGATTTCACCGTTCAAGGCTCCAGTTGGAAGGATCATGAATGGAGTACGAGCGCGTTGGACGAAAACCAGGTGGGTTGGGACTGGTTTGCGCTTCAATTGTCAGACAATCGCGAAATCATGTTTTACGTCCTTCGGGAAAAAGACGGATCTGCTGGGGCCTTTACGAATGGCATGTTGGTTGAATCCGATGGCACGTATTTACCCCTTTCGAGGGAAGATGTGGTTCTAACGGTCAACGATACCTGGAAAAGTCCTCATAGCGGAGCCACCTATCCTTCGGATTGGTCGTTTTCCATTCCGTCTCGGGGCATTGACCTTGAGATTCACCCCTTGATGAATGACCAGGAATTGAACGCGACGGTTCGCTATTGGGAAGGAGCTGTGGCCATCCAGTCGGGCGGTAAGCCAGCCGGACGGGGTTATGTTGAACTTACCGGCTACAAATAGAGGACCGGTCCGTTTGGGGCGGCGAAAGTGCCCGCCGAAACTGGGGTTCTGAAACGTGGGCGCCGAAAGTGCCCGCCGAAACTGGGGTTCCGAAACGTGGGTGCCGAAAGTGCCCGCCGAAACGTGGGCGCCGGCACGTCAATGCCGGAGATGGGGTTCTGAAACCTGGGTGCCGAAAGTGCCCGCCCAAAACCGTGCACCGGGACGCTTTGTTAGATTTTTTCCGTTCCACGGCCTTTTCTTGGACTAAAAATTCCGAAGATGTCGAGATCCTTAATCCTGAAGTATTGATTCTAAACCACGACCCTGCGACTAATGTTATGAGCGCGGAGTCGTCGGCACCGTTTACGTTTCGCAATAACCCATTGGGTTACGATGTTACCATTTATGACTTCAAAATGGGCGGTAACCAAGTTGCCTTCGGATGGTCTGGATTCGCATTGTTTGCTCCGATAGCCTCCGATAATTCAAAAGATCAAAAAAATTGGGAAAAAGCCCGAGGAAAAACATACGAAGGCTCCCAGCGGCACTTTCTACAGGCTCTCGCAGATGAAACGCTCAAAAAAGAAGAGTTTGGGGCGTATTTCGTTGAGGGCCCGGGTTCGCAGTCTGACCATTCGCCGGTCTTTGAAGCCGGGTTAAAAAGTGTGTACGGTGCCCCCCAACCGATTATGTTTAAAGGAAAGGGCGAGGGTTCTAAACGTCTGGACTTTTCAGGCTGGATTCGGATTCAGTACTTTGGCTCAGGGGGAGACAATCGGTGGCAACGGTATATAGACCGCTATTGGCCCGTATCCGATCTCTCAGAGGTCATGAAATCGGAGACCAATATCAGTTTTATTCAACTTCCAGATTACCAAGCCGTATTTGACGTGTCTGGGATCCTTTGGCCTTCCCGCGCCCCATCGATTCAGACCATGGGATATTGGTCGTTCTTCCGTCTGGCGGACTCGTTACCCAACGACTGGGCGCCGGAGAAATAAACCCCAAATCGGGATAGGGTGCCGGAGTAATATACTCCGGCATTCCCCTGTCGGGCACAAAATAAAAAAGTGCGGCCGGCAAAGCCGGCCGCACTCACGTACGCAGAGGACTCTTCTAACAGGTCCCTTATCCGACACTAATAAGTTCGACATCAAAGATTAGCGTCGCATTCGGCGGAATGGCCGCGCCTGCGCCACGCGCACCATATCCCATCTCGGATGGGATGGTAAGCCGACGAAGACCGCCAATCTTCATACCGGCAAAACCTTCGTCCCAGCCACGAATTACGCGACCTCCGCCCAGCGGAAATTCAAAAGTTTCACCACGGTCAACAGAGCTGTCGAATTTACGACCTTTGTTATCCGTCGCATCTGGATTGTACAGCCATCCGGTATAATGAACTTCAATCATTTTGCCGGAAACGGCTTCGGCGCCTTCGCCAACAACAAGGTCATTAATAATAAGTCCATTACTCATTAAGTCGTCCTTTTAGGGGATTACAAACAAAGATATTAGGCCCTACAGAGGCCCGATAGAGGCCCGATAGAGGCCCAAGCCAAAGATATTATTCCTGATCTGCGCTAGGAGATTCGGTTGAATCTGGTTCCACAATCGTCGCAGGATCAATCACATCAAACAATTCTACATCGAAAATCAATGTCGAGTTTGGTGGGATAATGCCTAGATCGCGTTCGCCGTAGGCGAGGTATGGAGGAATCGTGATGCGGCGCTTGCCACCCACTTTCATTCCCAACAAGCCTAAGTCCCAACCTGGAATAACCTGGCTGCGTGCAATAAGCAGTTCTAGCATTTCTCCTCTACCAATGGAGCTATCAAATTCAGCACCTTTGGAATCGGTGGAATCTGGGTTCATCAACCAACCGGTGTAATGCACTTTGATCTGCATTCCCGGAGTTGCTTCAGCGCCTTCTCCAACAACTAGATCTTCTTTGATTACGTCATTGGAAAGATCAACAACTTCAAACAGTTCAACTTCGAAGATCAAAGCAGAATTGGCAGGAATCGCTCCTCTTTCTTGATCTCCATAAGCCAATTCGGCTGGAATGATTAGTTCGCGTTTGCCGCCCACTTTCATTCCTTCAACCCCTTGATCCCAGCCTGGAATAACCTGGCCAAATCCGAGAATGAATTTGAATTGTTGGCCACGATCTACGGAGCCGTCAAAAAAGGTCCCTTTGCCGCCGGTTGAGTCCGGTGCGTACAACCATCCGGAGTAATGCACGGATACTTGCGAACCTAAAGTAGCTGTGGCGCCATCACCAACAACTAGGTCTTTTATTTCCAGTCCAGCTTTTGAAGGGCTACATGCAGTCATGACTAGCGCAATCACAATGAGGCCTGGCATCCAGTTGAGTTTCATGTAAAGTCGAAATTTGGTTAATGAGAATCCAAACTGGATTCAGCAGCGCCTGTAAACGTAAAAAAACGTTCGATGTTCACGAACTCGTGGCCTCTAAGGGCACAATTCAGGCCTGTTTTGAAGCATTTTCTGTTAAACCTGCACCGATTCCCTGGAGGAGCTATCGCTAAAAACGCGAAAATCGTGCTTCAACACGCCTTGGACAATCAAATACTGCGCTGCGATGTAGGTAATCATGACGAAAAGGCGCTCGTGCGGGACTTCGAACGCGAATTTCCCAATGGCAATCAGCGCATCGGACACAACAAAGAGCATAGCGCCCAAAGAAACCAACAAAAAGCTGAGTGGGTTCGTCGCTCCCCGTCGTTTGTGGGCACTTAGCGCCATTAACAACAACACCAAAGCATAGGCGACGACGGGGATCAACATATCGCCAAGGTGTGGATAGAGTACTGAAATGAGGATACCTCCAATCGCGCCGATCTTGACCATGTCAAGCACCCTCAAAGAGCCCTGCGCCGCTCCTACTTTCAAATAGGCTGCGATATAAAAGATATGGGCGACCAAAAAGGATCCCAGTCCCATGATGAAGAGGTCGTCCCTCATCAACAAAATATCTCCGAGCCAAGAGAAACATAGCGCGCCTACAACCCGGGTCCTCCACGGAGGATAGCCCTCTGACTCCGAAAGGAAATAGAGCAGCAACGATAGCATAAGGAGGGGCTTAGCCATCTGGTGTACGCCATCCATTCCTAACAGAATACTACCTATTTCAGCAACCGAGCTGGCCCAAAACAACCCTATAAACCAGGTCGATTTTGAAAATGCCCCTATTCCTTTCTCCGAGATCATAGTTCTCTTATCCAAACGTTTCGGAAACTCATCGGATTACCATGATCTTGTAGTTTGATGGCACCTTTCCCGTGGGGTTCATATTTGGGAAGGCCGGTATAAGGCGTATGGCCCGTAAGTTCTACATGATTCTGAATGAGTACTCCGTTGTGAAATACGGTTACGATCGCTTTTCGAACGACTTCGCCATCCTCTGCAAACACCGGAGACTGAAATACGATGTCGTAGGTTTGCCATTCGCCTGGACCTTTGGACGCATTTACCAACGGGATGTACTGTTTATATATGGAGCCTGCTTGGCCATTCGAATAGGTCACACTGTTATACGAGTCGAGTACCTGCACTTCATACACCTCGTGGAAAAACACGCCGCTATTGCCTCGTCCCTGACCATCTCCTTCAACTTTCGCAGGGGTTCTCCATTCGATATGCAATTGCACATCACCGAATAACTTTTTTGTTCGAATGTCTCCGGTCCCTGCCGCAACCGTCATCACGCCGTCGGACACCAACCACTTCGCATCTCCACCCTTCATGGACTCCCAAGAGCCGAGTCCGGAGCCGTCAAACAAAACCAAGGCGTCGGAAGGCGCTGCTGTACCCGCACCCGGCGTAACAATAGCCGGCACGGGCGTCCATTTTTCGGTTAGCACGGGATCCCATTCCTGAGCGAAAACAGGCGTAGTTAATACGAGAACAGCAATTAGATACAAAAGTGATTTCATAATCGGTAATCTGGAAGAGTTCATGTTTTCAATGCTGTATTATATATCCGATATTTAACCGCTTCGGCAACGTCAAGCAAGTGGTAGACCCAACATTTTTCCCCCGCCCATGAAATATGCCTTCGTTCTTCTCCTTCTGCTACTTACCGGATGCGCTCAGCCTCCGGCGTTCGACATCATCGAGGCAACGGTAGACGAGGTCCACCAAGCCTATCAAAATGGTTCGTTGACCGCCGTCGAACTGACCCAAATGTATTTGGATCGGATTGAGCAGTACGACGATTCCATCAACGCGTTCATACTTCTGAATCCCCTCGCGCTTTCAGAAGCAGCGGCCCTCGATGAAGAATATGCACGAACAGGTGTTTTACGCCCCTTGCACGGTATTCCGATAGTCGTCAAAGATAATTACGACACCGCCGGGTTGCAGACCACCGCAGGATCGGCGGCCTTAGAAGGTCTTGTGCCGCCCGACGATGCCTACCAAGTTCGAAAGTTGAAGGAAGCCGGAGCTATTGTTTTAGGAAAGACTAATATGGCGGAATGGGCCTTCAGTCCATACGAAACGGTAAGCTCCATCGGAGGAACGACGCGTAATCCCTACGATCTTTCCCGCGTCCCTGCGGGGTCGAGTGGCGGAACAGCAACCGCTGTGGCGGCCAACCTAGGCATGATCGGCCTCGGCACAGATACCGGCAACTCAATTCGAGGACCGTCAGGCCACAATGCGCTTGTTGGCATTCGTTCGACCATGGGATTGACCAGCCGGGACGGGATCGTTCCTGCGTATTTGAGGAATGATATAGGTGGCCCGCTGGCCCGAACGGTCACGGATGCCGTACGGGTGCTCGATATCATTGCTGGCTACGACTCTGCCGATCCTGTCACCGCTAAAAGCGATGGAAATATGCCGGCTAGCTACCAAGAATCGTTGGTTCCTGGTGGATTAAAGGGAGCCCGTATAGGCGTTTTCCGCTGGTACATGCGTCCAGATTCGACGGACGCAGAAGTACTACGGACCATGGAAGAGGCGATCTCCCAAATGCAAGAGGCCGGAGCCATCCTTATTGATCCGTTCGAAATGCCGACGCTAGACTTTCGCGAGTCCATTTGGTGCGAAGTATTTAACCACGATGTATCCATCTATTTTGCCAGTCGCGGACCTGATTTTCCGTATAAAACCTTGGCAGACATCATAGCGACCGGGAAATATCATCCTTCCATCAAATCAGGACTCGAATACGCAGCCAACTGGAAAGAAGCCCCGTGTCCCGATGTCTTTACGCATCAGCCCAATATCGATTTTCGAAATACGATTCTAGCGGAAATGGAAAATCATAAACTGGATGCGATTGTCTACCCAACCTGGAGCTACCCTGCCCGTAAAATCGGAGATATGGATTCTCCTTCAGGAGACAACAGCCAATACCTATCCCCTCAAAGCGGATTTCCGGCCATTCAGGTACCCATTGGCTTTACGCAGAACGGGCTGCCCATTGGGATGACGTTTGTGGGCCGTCTTTTTTCTGAGCCAACACTGATTCGCTTGGCCTTTGGCTATGAAAGTATCGCTCCCAAACGGCTTCCGCCTCCCCAGTTCAACTAATTATCCTTCACGGTTTTGCGTTTTTCAATCTCAACACTTACATTAGTTGTATATACAAATAGTGTCGATCGAGCAAATTAAACTAGAACAAGAAATACAGCAACAGACGTTTAGCGACGAGTTCCTGAAGTCCATCTTGAACGTGTTGGTTACTGCGGATAAAATTTCGCACGACACCAATGCGACTTTGAAACCGTTTGGAATTTCAAAAGAGCAGTACAATGTCCTTCGCATCTTAAAAGGGCAGTTTCCTACCCCGGCGCCGCTGCAATTAATTTCAGAACGTATGATTAGCAAATCCTCGAATGCCACCCGTTTGGTTGAAAAACTGCGGCAAAAGGGGTTGGTTAAGAGGTCGGAATGTTCTTCTGACCGGCGTCAAGTGGATATCATTCTAACGGATAAGGGATTAGCTTTTCTCGACGAAGTAAACCCCCTCGTGAAAGCCAGTAGCGCCCAAATGCGCAACTTAACCAAACAGGAATCCGCTGAATTAAACCGGCTTTTAGAAAAGATGCGCGCTTAAGAGGTGTTTTTTTACATCATTACTTGTATATACAATTACTTTCATTACGATATTCTCCCACGCAACAATAAGCAGGCAATAAAACATGAACTCAACTAAAAAAGTACTTGTTACCGGTGCAACTGGCCAACAAGGCGGATCCGTAACCAGTGCATTATTAAAAAAAGGCTACCAGGTTCGGGCTATCACTAGAAACCCTTCCTCCGCCTCTTCAGAAGCGCTAATCGCACGAGGTGTCGAAGTTGTCAAAGGTGACTTTAGCGACCACGCCTCTCTCGTATCTGCTGCCAAAGGCGTAGACGCGGTATTCTTTATGACCACCCCATTTGAATCGGGAACGGATGCGGAAACCCAACAAGGCCTAGCCATGGTGGCAGCTCTGAAAGAAGTTGGAGCTGCTCACGTAGTTTTCTCATCTGTCGGAAGCGCCAATCAAAACACGGGTATTCCACACTTTGAAAGTAAATATGAAGTGGAAAAAGTGCTCGCGGGGTCTGGCCTCAACTACAGCATCGTTGCACCTGTTTGGTTTATGGACAATTTCCGTTACCCTCAGGTGCTAGAAGGTGTTCAGAATGGGGTTTTAGCGGCTGCGGTGCCAGAGAATAAGGTATTTCAGCAAATTGCAGTTTCGGATATAGGCGAAATCGTGGCAGCCATCATTGAGCGCGGTTCGTCCGAATTTGGCAAGCGCTACGACCTAGCAGGCGAAAACTCGACAGGACCCGAATACACGGCTAAACTGGCCAGTATTACCGGAAAAGATCTAGCCTATATGGCTCTTGATCCTGAAGCGTATCGCCCGATGGGAGGCGAGGATTTCGTTATCATGGCCAAATGGTTTGGAGACGTTGGCTATTCGACCGACATACCTGCCCTACGACGTGCGTTCCCCGAAGTACAGTTGAAGGGATTCAAGGACTGGGCGGCCGGGCAATCCTGGAACTGAT
>CALEEY010000284.1 GCA_937877085.1 uncultured Bacteroidota bacterium | reverse complement strand
TAATTCACGAGCGAAGCGCCTTACACCAGGGCTGGCGTGCGCTGAGGAGGCATTTTTTTCACCTGTTGTAGGTGGTGTCGCAGGTGCTGCTGGCGCCGGTGTCGGAGATGCTTCCTGTGCGATTATCGGGGGTGTTTCGGGTTCAGGTGCAGGCTCGACTGCTGGCGCCACTGTGTCCGCTTCATCTTTTGATGAGTCTTCCTCAGCCTGAATTTCCTCAATGCTCAATATGACGGTTCCTTCCGAAACGCTATCCCCAACGCTAACCCGCAGGTCTTTAATAATCCCGTCGAAGGGCGCAGGGACTTCCATCGTTGCCTTGTCTGTTTCCAGCGTGATGAGGGAGTCTTCTTCTTTGACACGGTCACCAGCTTTGACCAGCACTTCAATGACTGGGATATCTTTAAAGTCGCCAATGTCAGGAACTAAAACCTCTTTAATAGTTGCCATGTGAATTCCTTTGCATTACTTCAATTTTTAGTAAATGGTAGTGTGTTTAGACTGTTGTAGGTTCTGGCTTGTCTGGGTTGATGCCATACTTTTTGATGGCCTCACCTACCGTGCCTTTTGGAATGACTCCCTCATCGACAAGGGCGGATAGAGCTGCGATCACGACATACCGTCGGTCAACTTCAAAAAAATCTCTTAATTTTTCGCGGGTATCGGATCGACCAAAACCGTCTGTGCCGAGCACGACGTAGTTTTTATTTAGAATGTAGGGTCGAATCTGATCTGCAAAGATTCTCATATAGTCAGTTGCTGCGATGACAGGCCCTTCGGTGTTCCCGAGACACTCTTCCACGTAGCTGAGTTTGCGATCTTCATCAGGGTGCAGCATGTTCCAACGTGCGGTGGATATGCCGTCCCGTCTGAGTTCATTGAAGCTGGTACAACTCCAAACGTCTGCCACAATTCCAAAATCTTGCTCCAGTAGTGCTTGGGCCGCGATCACCTCAAGCAGTATGGTGCCACTGCCGAGAAGTTGAACTTTGGGGGCTTTCTTCAGTTTACTTTTCGGGGCGGGCAATGGATACATTCCGCGCACAATACCTTCCTCCGCACCTTTCGGTAGCTCAGGATGTGCGTAGTTTTCGTTCATAACCGTAATGTAGTAGAAGACGTCTTCCTGTTCTTGGTGCATGCGTCGAAGCCCGTCTTGGATGATGACCGTTAATTCGTAGGCGAACGTCGGGTCATAGGAGATACAGTTCGGAATTGTGCTCGAGAGTAAATGGCTGTGCCCGTCTTCATGCTGCAAGCCTTCTCCGTTAAGTGTGGTTCGACCTGCGGTACCGCCCAGCAAAAACCCTCTCGCTCGTTGATCACCAGCGGCCCAGGCTAAATCCCCGACTCGCTGGAAGCCAAACATCGAGTAGTAAATGTAGAACGGAACCATCGAGATTCCATGCGTTGAATAGGAGGTTGCAGCCGCAATCCAAGATGACATGGCCCCAGCCTCGTTGATGCCCTCTTGCAGTATTTGCCCCGTCTTGTCCTCTTTATAGAACATTAATTGATCGGCATCTTCGGGGGTGTAGAGCTGACCAACAGATGACCATATGCCAAGTTGCCTGAACATCCCTTCCATGCCAAAAGTGCGTGACTCATCGGGGACAATAGGCACAACGCGCTTGCCGAGAGTTTTGTCTTTGACAAGTATGCCTAGGATTCGCACAAAGGCCATAGTTGTAGAGAACGTTCGTTCGCCAGAATCCTTTAGTAGAGCATCAAATGCAGAAATGGGTGGTGCTTTGAGGGTGTCCCCTTTCATCCTTCGCGTTGGAAGATATCCGCCGAGTGCATCACGTCGTTCGTGCATGTATTTAGCTTCTGGTGAATCATCCGGGAAGGTGAGGTAAGGGATTTCATCAATGTCGCTGTCAGCTATGGGTAGGTTGAAACGGTCCCGGAAATCTTTTAATGAGGTCGTCCCCATTTTTTTCTGTTGATGGGTGATGTTTTGAGCTTCTCCGGCTGAGCCCATGCCATATCCCTTGATGGTCTTTGCGAGGATGACTGTGGGTTGTCCAGTATGTTTGACCGCAGCTGAGTACGCAGCATAAACCTTATAAGGATCATGCCCTCCTCGGTTGAGTCGCCATACATCGTCGTCCGACATGTTGGAAACCATATCGCGTGTCTCTGGATATTTGCCAAAGAAATGCTCACGCACGTAAGCTCCGTCTTTGGCCTTGTAGGTTTGATACTCGCCATCAACCGTTTCATCCATGAGCTTCAGTAACATGCCGCTGGTGTCTCGAGCAATCAATGAATCCCAGTACGATCCCCAGATGAGCTTGATTACATTCCAGCCCGAACCCCTATAATCAGCCTCCAGTTCTTGAATAATTTTTCCGTTGCCGCGCACTGGGCCATCTAGCCGTTGCAGATTACAGTTCACGACAAAGATTAAGTTATCGAGTTTCTCACGAGCGGCAACACCAATGGCTCCGAGTGCTTCTGGCTCATCGCTTTCGCCATCACCTATAAAGCACCATACTTTTCGACCCTCAGTGTTTGCAAGACCTCGATCTTGAAGGTACTTCATAAATCGAGCTTGGTAGATTGCCATGATTGGACCTAAGCCCATCGATACCGTTGGGAATTGCCAGAAATCAGGCATGAGCCAAGGATGTGGATAGGACGATAAACCATCGCCGTCCACTTCTTGGCGATACTTGTCCATTTGCTCTTTGGTTAATCGACCGAGCATGAACGCTCTGGCGTACACCCCCGTAGCAGAATGTCCTTGTGCAAAAATTAAGTCACCGCCATGCGCCTCGGAGGGAGAGTGCCAAAAGTGATTGAATCCAATATCGTAGAGCGTGGCCGCAGACGCGAAGCTTGCGATGTGTCCGCCTACATTCGTGGTTTTATTGGCCCTTAAAACCATGGCGGCAGCATTCCATCGAACGTAGTTGCGAATTTTGTGCTCTAGTTCGTGATCCCCGGGAGATTTATCCTCTTTGGATGGCGGGATTGTATTGATGTAAGCAGTATTCGCTGTGTAAGGAAGAAATGCTCCGGAACGACGGCCTTTCTCAATTAGTTGCTCGAGAATAAAGTGGGCCCTCTCGGGGCCTTCGGTAGCTAAGACCCCTTCTAACGCATCCAGCCATTCTCGGGTTTCTTGAGGGTCTTGGTCGTATGACGCCATTTATGGTTCCTTAGTTTTGATTTTTTACTTCGAAGAGCTTTATTGCCCAGAATCAATTTTCCATATTAAGAAATTATACAAGGAGGCATAATTTTTAAAGCAAAAAATCAACTAATTTATTCTTTATTAGAATGAATGACTCATTATATTTGGAATAAATATGCTTTTTAGCTTTAAGATTTTGATTTGGGGACCCTGCCCATCATGTAAAACTCCTCATTAGCGCGCATCTCTATCAAATGAGCCATTCTGTTGGAGAGCGCAAA
>CALEEY010000283.1 GCA_937877085.1 uncultured Bacteroidota bacterium | reverse complement strand
TTTTTGTCCTTATGAAGTTTATATTAGTCGCAGAATTTAATAACCATTCAATTCATTCGATAGGTCTCGCTTCGAATGTCTCCGGTCCAGCCCCAAAATAGTAATGCAGGTGCGTCGCGTGTTTTCATTTCGTGCGGTTGCCATGGTTTATGGCGCACAGCCATTTTTGGCATTAGAGCACCTATTGATTTGTCTTGTATGGTCCACTCTATAGTACCTGAAAGAACAATATAGAGTTCTTCTGCTGCGTGGCTATGGCTTGGGTAACGCAAATTAGGCGCCATTAAGAGTAAACCCATCGAGACGCTATCATGTTTAATCATGCCTGTTGGTCCTACCAATTCGGTAACCGCTATTCGATCAGAAATGCTTGTGTTTATCATGCCAAAACCTGGAACTCTCCAAGCTAATTTATCCCACTGCGACGAAATAATTAAGCCTACCGGTCCATCTATAGAAGTAGCGGCCTCAGGTAAAAACACACACGCGGGTACTGATTTTGATACATTGTGTGTGATATTCGAGGTAACCGAAGCAAGCGCTGTATTCAACAAGCTAGCACAACTAAAAGATTGCTCGTTCAACAATGACCTAATTTCGTTAACCAGGGCTGAAAGGTCATTTTTTTCAAACATAATAGCTACTTAAGCGGTTTTTTTTGTTGTCCAAATACTTGTGCAAGAACCATCAGTAGGGTCGTGACCAAGATCATGATGGTTGAAATAGACGCAATTGTCGGGTCAATTTGATCACGTAAAGCGTTGAACATGTTACGCGTTAGCGTCGGATTTTCCCCACCTGAGATGAACATCGCCACAACCACTTCGTCGAATGAAGTCAAAAATGCCAACAAACCGCTGGTCACAACGGCAAAACGTATCTGCGGCAAGGTTACGGTCAGAAATGCTTTCCACCGTGGGGCTCCCAGACTGCGGGCTGCGTCCTCTTGGGTCATATCATAACTTTTCAGAGCCGAGCCTGTCACGATCACCACAAGAGGCAAGGCAAGGACAGTGTGCGCTAGCACCACACCTGTCATAGTGTAAAGAATTTTCAATTTCACGTAGGCGTAAAATGCGCCGATCGCAACCAGAACACTCGGCACCATCATGGGCGTGATCATCAAAACAAATGCAGCTCTTACAAAACGGATTTTTGAGCAATGCAACCCGTAGGCCGCCAACACTCCGACAGGGGTTGCGAGTATCATAGTACAGAACGCCGCAATGAACGAGGTGCGAGTCGCCAGCATCCATTCTGATGAGCCAAAATAGTTTTTGTACCATCGGGTAGACCAGACTTCTGGCGGGAATTCCAAATATTGGCTATCTGAAAAAGACATTGGAATGACGATCAAGCTGGGTGTCACCAAAAGAACCATGATGATCACCGAAATCACATAGAGCCACAGACGCTGTCCATGGGTGATCTGGGTTTCGGTCGCAGGGGCGCGGAACCAGCCAAGCATCATCGTCCTCCGTTGGTCAATTGTTCAAGATTTAAGAACCGCGAAGCTATCCACAGAATAACTATCGTCAACACTAGAAGGACTACGCCCAGGGCGCTGGCTGCGCCCCAGTTTACGAATAATTCTATGTTCGAAACGATCTTCATGGAAACCATGATCACCTTTCCACCCCCAAGTACGGCTGGGGTTACGAAGAAGCCAAGGCACAGGATGAAAACCATCAATGCACCTGCAAACAAGCCGGGCGTCGTTAAAGGAAAAAACACTGTCCAGAATGCCCGCTTGGGATCGGCGCCCAGATTGGCGGCAGCCTTCATATAGTCTTGGTCGATGGCCTTCATAGCACTGTAAACCGGCAGGATAAGGAAGGGTAGCATTATATGGACCATGCCAATAAGCGTTCCAGTCAGGTTATGTACTAGCTTGATGGGTTCTTCCCATAGGCCAAGTGAAATAGCCCAATCGTTGATCAGGCCTCGTTTTTGCAAAAGGACCAGCCAAGCATAGGTTCGCACAAGCAAAGAAGTCCAGAATGGTAACAAAACGGTGATAAGGCAAATATTAGCCATCCGGTTTGGCAATCCGGAAATGAAATATGCCAACGGATAGCCTATAAGTATGCACAGGCCCGTGGTCAGAAAGCTAACCTCGAACGTGACCCGGAAAATACGAGCGTAAGACTTACTCTTTATCATACGCCCATAGTTCTCTAACGAGAAATTTCCATCCGCCCCAATGAAGGACACGTAGAAAAGCCAACCGACCGGGATGATCAGGATTATTAGGATTAATAGGATCGCGGGTGAACTCAGGCCAAAGAGTTTGAGCCACTCGAGTCGCTGGTCCGTGCGCAGGCCATTTTCATTGAGCCGAACCGCCTGCATCTTATGCCTCTCTTCCGTCAATTAATACCGTGTCCGCTGGGGTCAGACTGATTGTGAGGGTATCTCCAACAATGGGCGGCGATGTCACATTTTCGCCCCGCATCGGACATCGCAGCACGATTTGATCACCGCTGACAAGGTTGGCGTGCAAGAGAAAACTATCGCCTTGGTATACCACTTCCGTCGCAGTGACGGAAAAATTGTTAACCCCTTCGCGTGGGCCTTCTCGCGACAGCACGGCTCGTTCGGGCCTGACCATCAGCAAAAGGTTATCAGAGTCTGGGACATCGTTTTCGTGGAGCAAATCCATTCCGTAGTAGTCAACCCCGGAGCTGGTTTTGGAAACTTTCAGGAAAGTACTTTCCCCGATGAAATCGGCCACAAAACGGTTGGCGGGACGGTCGTAAAGTTCTCGTGGCGTCGCCAGCTGCATTATTCGGCCATGGTTCACAACAGCAATACGGTCTGACATGGTCAAAGCCTCACGTTGGTCATGAGTGACATAAACTGTTGTCATACCTAGCTTTTCATGAAGACGGCGCAATTCAATCTGCATCTGATCTCGCAGCTTCTTGTCTAGAGCAGAAAGCGGTTCGTCCATCAACAGTATGCGCGGCTCGAACACAATGGCACGCGCTACGGCCACACGTTGCCGCTGGCCACCAGAAAGCTGATCTATCCTGCGACTGCCAAGGCCACCCAATTGAACCGTTTCTAGCGTGGCTTCAACACGTTTTGCTATCTCGGCCTTTGGAATTTGGCGTAGCATAAGTGGATATCCTACATTTCCGGCAACGGTCATGTGCGGAAAAAGGGCATAACTTTGAAATACCATCCCTACATCGCGTAAGTGTGGCGGCGTACGTATAACCTCTTTGTCTTCGAATTTCAGGCTGCCGCAATCAGGGCGTATAAAACCCGCCAAAACCATTAAAAGTGTTGTTTTTCCTGAGCCAGACGGTCCTAGAAGGGTGAGAAATTCCCCGCTTCGTACTTCAAGACACACGTCGTCCAGCGCGTAAACTGATCCATAGGTTTTGGTGATATTCTTAATTGAGATTGGCAGTGCA
>CALEEY010000282.1 GCA_937877085.1 uncultured Bacteroidota bacterium | reverse complement strand
GAGCGCACCATTACGTTGTCTGGATTTTCCAAAACGTATAATATGACGGGATGGAGACTGGGTTACGCCGTCGGCCCTGCGCCGATAATTGCCAAAATGGGCCTTCTTTCTGATTTAATCTACATTTGTGCCCCGACGCCGCTGCAACACGGCGTAGCCGAAGCGTTCGAAATGAGCGACGACTACTTCAAAGAAATGGGCGAAGCCTACGAGCGCAAACGTCACTTGATGTGTACAACGTTAGAAGAGATCGGCTTTATCGTGCCCTGGCCTCAGGGCTCCTATTACGTCCTGGCAGACTTTTCTCCACTTAGAAAGCGTTTCGAAGGATTCGGGGACGATATGGAAGCGTCATTTACCCTCGTAGACAAAGCTGGCGTTGGAACCGTAGCGGGGAGATCATTTTTTGATGACGATGCGGACGGATCCTCGTGCTTACGGTTCTGTTTTGCCAAAGAATACCCGGTATTGGAGGATGCGTGCAATCGCTTGAAAGCTGCGTTTGCGCCTTGAAAGAAACCGGGGAACGTGCCAACGAAGCACTCCAGCCATTCAAACGAACTTAATCGACAATTTTGGCCTGCTTAACGGCATTCAAAACTGACTCGTGAAGACTTCCGTTCGAAACCGCGATTCCTCGATTTTCAATTAGTTGGTATCCGTGCTTAAACACGAGGTCCTTGCCGTTGATATCGGTGACCCTACCTCCTGCCTCTTGCACGATCAACATTCCCCCCGCATGGTCCCAAATGTTTTCGACGTATCGACGGCTCGACGGCATGCGCAGGTATATTTCCGCGTCCCCCGCTGCTACTACCACATATTTTGCTTGGGAATCTAGCCGTATGGCGTGTTGGGATATCCCGAGCACATCAGCCACTTTTTGGGAATTGGAATGGGACGTATGCGACGATTCCACGGATTCTGAAAATCGAATACCTGCAGGATTTGTTTGTGAGCTAACCTCTGCTTTACCTATCAATTCCATATCGACCAGTCGATAAATTTCCGTTCCCTGCCCTTTCACTGCTACGGCCACCACTCCTTTATCTTCGGGGGCACTCGATAGCGTCAGGTTGGGGCACGACAGCGCGGCCACAACCACTTCTGCATCCACCACCAGAGCTAAGGCAATGGCATACTGGTCGCCTCTTAAAAACCCCTTGGTGCCGTCAATCGGATCCAACGTCCAGAACCGGCTCGACTGGTTCTTATGCCCCCCGAAATCAATCCAATCTAAAACGTCTTGTTCTGTCGCATCCGGTCGAAGCATCCTCACTCGTTGAACCACGCCCAATCGTTCAGTTTCGTTTTCGACCAGTCGAAGCATCGTCGAGTTTTCTTCAGCAATGATCGGATCCGACGGATAAGCCATTCGAAGCCTAGAACAGACTAAGGCTTGACTACCAAAATCAGCAATCGTTACCGGACTTTTGTCCTTTTTTGTTATTGAATCGCCCTTCATTTCGTGCTGGACCGCGCGACACAAATCTGATGCCTCGCGAACCGCGGCCATGGCAATCATTTTTTCGGAATAATAATTCATGCGTCACCGGCTAGGCGAAATTTCATTTCCAAATGGGTAACTGATCTAAGAAGGTAATAGTGTCCCCGTCAATATGTGCACAGAAATGATATCTCCCGTTTGTTATCAAGAGATAAGGTGCTCGATATTTTTGATTATAGTTTGAAATCTGGTCGAATGTACCCTGATTCAATTCTATTTCTGGAGCCTTGCACTCTACAATCATCCAGGGCTCCCCCTTCCGATTGTACACCACTAAATCAGCTCTTTTAACCTCGCCATGCTGGGAATGTGCTTTTTCAACAGAAATAAGCCCCTTTGGTACTCCCAAAACGTCGTGCAGATAAACAATTACCGCTTGGCGCACCCTTTCTTCGGGCGTTTCTGCAACCTCTTTCTTCCGAATCGGATCTTTCAAAATAAATAAAGACCGGGTAAGCTGAGTTATTCGGTTACAGACTGGCCGGACAACAAATAAAGGACCGACATCCTAACGGCTACGCCATTCGTAACCTGATTTAAAATGAGCGCGCGCTCATGATCTACAACCTCACTGGCCAACTCCACCCCGCGGTTGACTGGCCCCGGGTGCATAACAATAAGGTCTTTATACGTATCCAGATGGTGCATTTGAATACCGAACTGTTCATGGTATTCCCGAATGCTCGGAAATAAATGTCGGCCTTGCCTTTCCATTTGAATGCGCAAAGCCATGGCCACATCACATCCTTCCAACGCTTCATCTAGACGGTTTGTAATTCGAAGCTGGCCGGCACCAGTAATCTTGTCTAGATGCACGGGCAAAAGCGGTTTCGGACCACAAATCGTTACGTTTGCGCCCATGGTTAACAGTCCATGAATGTTGGAACGTGCTACCCTACTATGCAAAATGTCCCCAATAATCGAAACGTTTAATCCTTTCAGCCTACCGTATTGGTCTGAAATGGTCAGCATGTCTAACAGAGCTTGGGTGGGGTGCTCATGTGCTCCGTCTCCGGCATTGATGATCACGGCGTCGACACATTGGGTCAGAAAATGGGGCGCCCCTGGAGATTCGTGCCGGATCACGACCATGTCTATTTTCATGGCCTCAATGTTCTGCGCTGTATCCTTTAGGGATTCCCCTTTCGAAACACTTGAACCAGATGCACTAAAGTTCACCGTGTCTGCCGAGAGCCTTTTTTCGGCCAATTCAAATGAAATCCTTGTCCGAGTCGATGACTCAAAAAACAGATTAACTACGGTAATCCCGCGAAGCGTAGGTACCGTGCGGATCTGCCGATTCAAAACATCTCGAAAACGCCGAGCGGTCTCGAGAATCAGATTCAGCTCTCTCGCGGAAAAATCAGATAACCCAAGTAAATGGCGGTGGTCAAGTCCGGTTTGGTTTTGCTCAGTTATCGGTTCCACGTATACCAAACGTTCAAATTGTGGGTGTGGTCGGGCGCTCGACAAGCCAAACGCCTTCTTTATCGTCCATTTCCAAGAGTCTGACGCGAACTTCTTCACCGGGGAGAGTCGGAACTCTTCTGCCCACGAAATCCGCCTTAATTGGCAGTTCGCGAAGCCCCCTATCAATCATAACTAGAAAATGAACAGATGCCGGACGTCCTAAATCAGTTAGCGCATCTAGGCCGGCCCGCGTGGTTCGGCCCGTAAACAAAACATCGTCAACTAACACGATGTCACGCCCATCGATATCGAAACTGATTTTTGTTTCTCGAACCACGGGCTGTTTCAATCGCATCCGAAAGTCGTCCCGATACATGGTCGCATCAAGAATGCCCAAAGGAACATCGATTCCGTCAACGTCTCGTATGATTTTACGAATTCTGGCGGCCAGATGAACCCCCCGAGACTGCATACCAATTAGGGCAAAAGAAGACGCTTTCGATGCGTCAAGATCAAACATCTCAACGATCTGGCGCGCCATCCGTTTTAACGTGCGCTCAATGTCCTGCGCATCCATTAAGTGCGCTTTAATGACGTCGTTAGGCTCCATGCTCCCAAGTTACGGTTTTTAGATCAACTCATTCTATGCCTTGGCTTTATTGATTCAGTAAAGATGGTGAAATTACGAGGTGGAAAAGAAATTGTGGTACCTGGAAATGTGAGAAAATAACCATACGTCTAACCAGCAAATGTGGGTGGAACGATTTCCTCTGACTTCGTATACCTGTTCTATTTTATACTTTTATTTGAAGTCTGTGAGCGGAGAAAGCACCACCCTAAAGTATCTAGATCCGGCGTTTGTAGGTCAGCTCTCCAATATGGAGCTCCGGGCCAGACTCATCGTTGAGGGATTTATTACCGGCCTTCACAAAAGCCCCTACCACGGTTTTTCGGTTGAATTCGCCGAACACAGACCGTATAACCCCGGCGATGAACTGCGTCATGTGGATTGGAAAGTCTACGGAAAAACCGACCGCCACTACGTTAAGCAGTATGAGGAGGAGACCAATTTAAGACACTACGTCGTACTCGATACGTCTCCCTCGATGAGTTACAAGCACTCCTCGGGCTTATCGAAACTCGAGTATGGCGCCTATTTAGCTGCTGCTCTTCACTTTATGATGGTAAAGCAGCGCGACGCTACGGGCTTAATTGCGTTTGATGACCATATCCATACGCTTTTACCGCCTAAAAGCACGCAAGGCTATTTGCGCCAGATATTGGCCAAGCTGGAAAAGCTGGCAGTTCCAAATCAGTCAAAAAATAAAACGAGTGCCGCATCCGTTTTAAACGAAGTGGCTGAAAGAATTGCGCGGCGGTCCCTCGTCGTAATAATCACCGATTTATTTGAAAATATTGGCGAGCACGACGCCCTCCTTAACGCCTTAAGACACCTGAGATATAAAGGTCACGAGGTGCTCGTTTTTCATATTCTTGAGTCCGACACGGAGAGAAAGTTTCTTTTTCCGGACGTCCCGATGCGCTTCGTAGACATGGAAACGGGTGAGGAAATGTCTCTTCAGCCGGCGCAATTAAGAGAAAATTACGCGGAAGCGGTGCGTAGTTTTTCAGCGAGATTCCGAGAAAAATGCCGAGAGAGAAATATCGATTTTATTGAACTTGACACCGCAGAGCCTTACGGAACGGCTTTATTAGCCTATTTAAACAAACGTGGCAAGCTGACCTAATGCCAGGTTGCCTGCATATTTTGATACCTAGTTAGACAACAACAATGAAGTTAAACCATGTACTCGGCAGCTTGCTTTGCCTAATGCTCGTCACAGCATTATCGGTGCACGCTCAAAAATCGGACGCGGCGAAACAGATCGCGGTCCCAGGCGATACTCCAACCACTTTTGAAAACCCAGAGTTGGTCGGAAAGTATCAGGCCTCCATTACCGCAGAAGATCTAGCGGCTCATCTGTATTTCTTCGCCTCGGACTTTTTTGAAGGGCGTGAAACCGGCATGAGGGGCCAGAAATTAGCGGCAGAATACCTTGCGGGGCAATATCGAAAGATGGGCCTTTCTCCCAAAGGTAATAGCGCCAATGGCAACCCTCGGTCGCCAGGAGCCTTCCTTCAAAAATTCCCTCTCTACGGTTCTAGTTTTGACAAAGCCGAACTAACGGTTGGCGGAAAAACGCACGCTTTTGGAGGCAATGCAACGGACGGATCATTTATGACGATGTTAGGCGGCGAAGGAGCTGCATCTGGATCGGTCGTTTTTGCGGGATATGGCATCGGCGATGATGCCCTTGGATATAACGATATGGCAGCGCTCACGGCTTCTGGCATTAGCTACACCGGAAAGTGGGTCATGATCTTGGCCGACGAGCCGATGACGGCAGCAGACAAAAGCTTGCTTCCTACGGAGGGAAATGCCCTTTCAAAATGGACCACCGGTCGTTTTGATAAGCTTCGCCCGTTCTTCGGTGCTGAAAATGCACCGGCCGGAGTCTTGGTCGTGGGCGATTTGTCCCCTCGTCAGATTGGTTCGATTAGGGACGCTGCTATGGCGGCGGCGAATGCTCCTGCGGCTGGCGGAGGCTTATCGCTTGACCCGCCAACTGGGGCCGGACGCCCAAATCGTTTCCCAACCGTCCTTTCTATTTCAGCCGAACTAGCCAATGCAATCATTGCCTCGTCTGGAAAAACAGTGGAAGGGATAAAGTCCGCGATCGATAGTTCGCTTGAGCCGACCGTTTTTGAAGTGCCAGGGATTGTCTCCACCAAAGTGTCCAACAAACAGTTTGAGGCCTCTACAGAGAACGTATTGGCCTATATCGAGGGATCCGACCCCGTACTAAAAGATCAGTTTGTGGTTGTAAGCTCCCACTACGATCACATTGGTATGCGCCCTGACCCTGTCGATGGGATTAATAACGGAGCTGACGACGATGGATCCGGAACCGTATCGGTTCTGGAAATTGCGGAAGCATTCATGAAAGCGAAAGCCGATGGCTTTGGTCCTCGTCGCTCGATTCTCTTTCTAAACGTAACAGGCGAAGAAAAAGGACTATTGGGATCACAATACTATACGGACCGTGACCCCATCGTACCGTTGGAAAACATTGTGACGGACCTCAACATTGACATGGTTGGCCGAATCGACCCGACACACCCCGGTCCCAATTCAGAGTACGTCTACATCATCGGATCGAACTTAGTATCCCAAGAACTCCACGATATCAATATTCGAGTGAATGAAATGATTGGTACGGAGCTGGATTTGAATGAGCGTTTTAACTCGAAAGACGACCCCAATCAGTTTTATCGCAGAAGCGATCACTGGAACTTTGGAAAGCATAACATCCCGTTCATCTTCTTCTTTACAGGCACGCACGAAGATTACCACGGAGTGGACGATGAGCCAGAGAAAATTGGGTATGAAAGAATGGCCCGCATTGCTCAGGTCATCTTCGGGACGGCTTGGCAGGTAGCCAATCAGGATACCCCTCCAAAAGTATCTGGAACTGGCTTCAATTGATCCTAAGTTTCCGATTGGACTAAAAGTAAGAGGGGCACCGCGCTGAAAGCGCGGTGCCCCTCTTCAATTTTGAAACTAGCTGAAAACACGGAACGAGCAGCGCGAGCGCCTACATCCCTAAATATTTACCGCTTCAACCCGTACAATCTGCGGAACAGACCGCTTGACCGCCTGCTCGATACCTGCTCTAAGCGTCATCGAGCTCATCGGGCATGTTTCACACGCTCCCAACAACTCCAACTCAACAACCATCTCCTTCGTTATATCCACGAGCCGGACAGAGCCGCCATCTGCTTCCAAATAAGGCCGCAGCGTATCGAGCGCAGCCTCTACCTGAATCCGAATTCCAGGATCTGAAAGTGTATACATATGGAGTGTTTCATTCATAAAAATTAACTGGGCTTGCTTTGCGGTGAACGCCAGCGCTGTATTCAAATAATAAAGCAAAGGCACCGCTATTTATATGGAAGCGTTCTACTCTGAGGCGTTGCGTAAGTTCAACCCCTACAAATCGCCTTTTTTATTAACCGCGCACCATGTCGATTACTTTGGTCGCCGGCCGAACGGCATTTCGCCATTCGACTTGAGTAACCAAATCGCGAGCTACGCTCTTAAATATCTTAGACGCATTCTGACTAGGATCCGTTACGACGGGTGTCCCTTCATCGGCGTTGGTTCGGATACTTTCTTCAAGCGGTATTTCGCCTAAGAAATGGACATTGAGGTCTTGGGCCAGCGCCCGTGCTCCCCCCTTTCCAAACAGATAGTATTTTTTGTCCGGAAGTTCAGGAGGGGTAAAATAGGCCATGTTTTCAATGACTCCGAGGACGGGCACACTCACTTGGTCAAACATCCCTACCCCCTTGCGAGCGTCCGCGAGTGCGACGCGCTGAGGAGTCGATACAATGACCGCTCCATTTAGAGGAACGGTTTGCACAATAGTCAATTGAATATCCCCCGTTCCTGGAGGCAGGTCCAATAGCAAATAGTCTAGATCCCCCCATTCGGTATCGGAAAGGAACTGTTTCACGGCACTCGTTACCATGGGACCTCTCCAAATGACGGCTTTGTCAGGATCAACCAAGAATCCCATAGAAAGCAACTTCACACCGTATTTTTCAAGTGGAATGATCTTACGCTCTGGGCTAACCCGAGGCTTCGCCGATTCAAGGCCAAACATGGTTGGAATGGACGGCCCATAGATATCCACATCAGCCAGACCTACCTGATACCCCTCGGCGGCAAGGGCCACGGCTAAATTGCTCGCAACGGTACTTTTACCGACTCCCCCTTTTCCAGAAGCAATAGCAATAATGTTGGTTACTCCCTCGCCCGGGCCTCGCTCAGCCGGTTTTCCATCAATACGGAAATCATCCCCGAGTCCAATCATGGGGCTGTCTTGTTCAATCCGAATCTGGACCCCTGGATACGTCTCTGCCAAGAGGTCCGCGCATACTTTCTTGACCGATCGAGCAAAACTTAACGTGGGGTCGGAAAGCAAAAGCGTGAAGGACATCTGGGCATCGCTGTTTGCGCTTTCAGCGGGCGATTCCTTCATCTTTAAGTCTCTTATCCAACCTAGCCGAACGATATCTCTACCGGAAGACGGCTCAATGACTTGTTTTAAGGTCGAAAGTAGGTCTTGAAGGGTAATCATAAATAATTCTGGTCTCAAAAATAGGTGAACCTAGGACCATCCAACCGATAGCGGCTATTCAGTTCCAAGATGTATTCCGTCAAGTGCCAGATTCCCGAAAATATCGAATTGCCACGCCGTGACGAACCCCAAAAGGCGACACAACTAGCGTTTCGGAACCGGTGAATGTAAGTATTTCGCTCAATATCAAAGCTCCCGCGGGCAGAACGTCTGCACGTCCCTGCATTTTCGTGGGATGAAGGTCCATAATTTCGTTGTAGGTCATCTGAAAGAGTCGCCGAGCCCAGTCTCCCATCTCCAAGCGGCTAATGGATGCCAATCCGGTGGCTGTCGGCAATTCATTCAAACCCAAATGAACCAACGCCATAATTCTGGCCGTACCAGATGCACCAACGCAGATTCGAGTACTTTGGGCGCCATGAAGTTCGCTTTGAAGCATGTTTCGAAACGCCGTTGACGCCTTAGTGATTTCAGAGGGAAGCGCAGGTTGCTGCGAAAAGTAGCGCTCCGTCATGCGAACCGATCCCATGTCGAGACTGGCTTTGAACGTTAATTCTTTGCTGCTACTCGACAAGGGGCCTTGTACACATTCGGTCGACCCTCCTCCCACGTCGACGACCGTAATCTCCAATGGGCCGGGTCCTCCATGCAGATCCTTAAGCGATGCCCCTACCCCTGCTCGTGCACCTAAAAAAGTTACTTTGGCTTCTTCATCTCCAGTTAGAATGGTTAAATCGGTCCCCGTCTGGAGCTTGACCAACGACCGAATGCGGTCGGAATTGTGGGCATCGCGCGAAGCGCTAGTGCCCGTCACGATGATATGAGCCACTTCGAAAAGCCTAATGTGCTCCATATGGGATCGCAAAACCGTCTCAAGCCGCAACAGAGCGGCTTCGCTTACCAAGCCCGACCCATCCAAACCCTCGCCTAGTCGGACGAAACCCGAGGCATTAAATAGTTCTACCAACTGGCCATCTTGCCATTCAGAAATGAGCAATAAAGCCGTGTTAGTACCAATGTCTATCGTCGCTAATCTCATGCTTCGCATAGAGTTACACAGGCCACTTAGATTCTATCTTTACAGCCCAAACACTCCACCAATCGCCCTCCGTTGCTTCTCTGATCGGTTTCATTCCCGCGACTCCCAAAGCCTGGAGCATGATCTCGCGGTCCGAAATGAGAAGCCCAGCCAATCCAAGTCTCCCATTCTGGGTCAAGAAGTTTTTCAAAGCGGGAAGCATGGCGCGTAGCGATTCTCGATTGATGTTGGCCATGACGACTTCAAAATCCCCCGAAGGAACGACCGTTTCCGTTCCGACAAACATCTGAAAACGATCTGATACCTTATTCAGTTCAGCATTCTCTTCAGCGTTCTCCTTACAAATTGGATCAATATCGAATCCAATCGCGCTCTTGGCCCCAATTTTCAAAGCGGAAATGGCAAGCACCCCTGTACCCGTTCCGGCATCCAACACCGAATCGTCCGGTTGGACCATTTCAGGTATAGCCCCCATCATGAGCCGGGTCGTTTCGTGGTAGCCCGTTCCAAACGACATTTTGGGATCAATGATAAGCTCGATCTTATTTGCTGGAACTACTTCTACATCCCACGACGGACGAATCCAAAAACGCCCCACATGTATGGGTTTGATCGTTTTTTCCCATTCCTCGTTCCAATTCTGATCTCGAATCAATTCATACAATATCTTGCCGTTCGCCAAAGGTGCGGCAACCTGTTCCAGTGCTGTTTTTACTCCCTCAATGGCCGATTCGTCAAAAAAGAAGACAATAGCGTCCTCCCTTTCTTCTACCCCTTGGACTTCATCGGTCAATAATAGTCCCAAAAGGAGCTCGTGATTCGAAGGGACGGACGGTATGGTGACGGCTATGGAGGACATGCGGCTGAGTTGTTGAATGGATTCCACAGACTAGATGAAATACACGTTACTTCCAAAATAAAAGGGTGTGGAATATTCTAACTTTGTCTTCCCAATCTCCTATTATCAATAGATTCTTTCTCGAGACAGCTGCAATCTAAACGCCTTTTACAACGCATGTATTTTCTAGGTATTGACGTTGGGAGTTCTTCTGTAAAAACATCGATATTCGATGCGGAAAAGGGCTTGTCGGTAGGCAAGGCCACTTTTCCTGCATCCGAACAGCGAATCGATGCTGAACATCCCGGATGGGCGGAACAAGACCCTGAACTTTGGTGGAAAAACTTCAAAGCGGGCTATGAACAAATCGTAGCTCAAGGCGCCATTGACACCCGTTTAATCGCTGGAATTGGCATTTCCTATCAAATGCACGGATTGGTCGCATTGGACAAAGAAGGACACGTACTTCGAAAGTCCATTATTTGGTGCGATAGCCGCGCCGTTGACCTGGGGGAGGCTGCATACCAAAAACTGGGAGCTTCTTACTGCCACGAGCACCTTCTAAACTCACCGGGAAATTTTACCGGGGCGAAGCTCAAGTGGGTAAAAGAGAATGAACCGGGCGTTTTTGCTGACATTCACTCCTTCATGCTCCCCGGGGACTACATAGCCTATCGGCTCAGCGGTGTTATGTCCACGACTCAATCCGGCCTGTCGGAGGGAGTGCTTTGGGATTTTACAAAGCGTAAGGCCTCGACCGAGGTACTCGCTGCTTTCGGCTTCGAAGCATCCCTAATTCCCCAAATAGTCCCCAGTATAGGCTTCCAATGCACCGTTTCGGCAACTACTGCCAAAACCTTAGGGCTACGAACGAACGTACCTATTACCTATCGCGCTGGCGATCAACCCAACAATGCATTTTCCCTCGGCGTGATAGATGCCGGTCAAGTGGCAACTACAGCCGGTACTTCGGGAGTGATCTATGCCGTTTCCGACCAGAACTTTACTGATCCTCAGTCCAGAATAAACACGTTTCTACACGTCAACGACTCACCATCAAACAAAAGAAACGGGGTTCTGATCTGTGTAAATGGAGCGGGATCGCTTTACAGCTGGCTAAAACGGCTATTCGAAGGCGGCGTTTCGTACGATCAAATGAACGAGTGGGCGGCCCAAACGCATCCAGGCTCTGACGGCTTACAATGCTTTCCTTTTGGTAACGGCGCCGAAAGGATCTTAGGAAATCGATTGATTCAGGCTAACCTATTGGGGTTGGATTTCAATCGGCATCAATCTAGGCACCTCATTCGAGCCAGTATGGAGGGTATCGTGTTTGCTCTCCAAATGGGCTTCGACATTCTTCAAAAAGGCGGTTTCGCCTGTGAGTCCGTTCGTTCAGGAAACTCAAACCTCTTTTTAAGCGATACCTTTCGGACCATATTCGCTCACGTTACAGGCAAGCCCCTTCAGATTTTCGAGACGGATGGAGCAGAAGGTGCGGCCCGGGGCGCCGCCCTCGGCGCCGGATTCTTCAATAACCCTAACGAAGCGTTCCAATCCTTAAAGCTCTTGCAATCAGTAGAGCCAAGCCCCTTCCTTGTGGACCAATACCAAGACTTGTTTGGCCACTGGAAAAACAGATTGGATATCCTTCTGGCGTCAGCCAACTAAAGCCACCTAATGCCGGCTAAAGCCACGCAAAGCCAGCTGAGTCCCCGAAAAGTCAGCCAACTAAAGCCACCTAAGCACCGATGGCGTTCGTTCATTCAACCGTTTGATAGACGGCTATTCCCCAATCCTGACCGTTGTCTGGCTGATCGTCGTCGAAGTTTCCGTACGAATGGCTAAAGTCAGTTTCGAAGTGCACGGTATATTCGCCTGGGCCTAGAGTAATCGTGCCAGAAAACCGCCGATTGCGATCAGCCCCTCCAGCCGCCACCGTATTCCGATAGGTCATCTCCCATACTTTCTCTCCAGAAGACACGCGTGTGATCCATCCGTAGTCATCGGACGAACTTCCCGTGAGTTCTCCTAGAGCGATAATTTTTAGTTTCGACTCCGTTTCCAACCTGAAGAGATCGTCCACCTTGACTTCGTTTCCCAATCTATTCTGTTTTACCAACGCAGTGCCCAAACCCGTACCATCTTCGGCAGATGACGTGTCGACGGACCAGGCCCGCTCGGTTGCCTTAACACGCACCGATCCCGCGGTTACATCGGCCGGATTCATCGCAAAAACAGCAATCCCCCAGCGCTCCGGAAGGGTAGGCTGAGACTTATTCCAATTTGCGTGATCGTGCGAGCCATCAGAAGTATATCGGACGAAATAACGACCTGGATCGAGATTCAGAATGGACATTTCCTGTCTATTCATGCTATCGCCACCGGCGTGTGTGCTGGCGTCATAGGACATTTCCCACACATAGTCTGCTTTCCCTTCCTTCTCAATCCATCCATGGTCATACACCGAATCCGATCCGCCAAGTTCGCCCATTCCATAGACCACCACAGAAAGGGACTGGTCCAATTCCAGCGTCATACTTAGGTTTTCATCCGACCCAACGCGGAGCATAGAAACCAAAGGCTCCCCGTTCGACCATGGATCAAGAAGACGCACATTGGACGGGTCTGAGGTAAACACTCGAAAACCCCAGTTATCTGGTGCCCAGGGTGGATTAGATCGCCAACTCCGATATGACTGACTAGAGCCAGCCGAAACCTCGATTTTGTACACTCCGGGCGTTAAGGGTACGGAACCCGAAAACGCTCGGTTATCCATCGAACCTCCCGCCCATTCAGTAATATCTTCCGTCAATTGCCAAAACGGAACGGTTTCCGGCAGCCGATATATTTCCACCTTGTCACAGTCGTTGCCACAAACAGCGAGCGTCAAATCGAGCTGGATTTCACTTGCTGAGCCGACTTGAACCATCTGGCTTTCAGACTGCCCCAAATGGCTTGGAACCATCGACCAAACCAGATTTGCCCCATTATCGGCATTCTGTTTTTCAGCCGCGGTTTTGGATTCCGTGATTATCCCAGTCGGAGCATCCGACGTCAAACTTAACATCCAGAAAC
>CALEEY010000281.1 GCA_937877085.1 uncultured Bacteroidota bacterium | reverse complement strand
GGGGCGATTTTCAATCGCCCCTGCCGCCCCGCCCGTCCTTGCAAGCAGTTTGAAAGTTATCAAACCATGGGGATGACTCCCCGTTTACTTAATAGAGAAAGGTTACCCTTCTCTTACTTAAAGGTAATGCGCGTTCCGAAATTAAATGCACGGGGCAGACCTAAATGCACTTCTGCATCGTCGGCTTTGTGATTTTTCCCATTATCGGTATACGCATTAAATGCTGAGTTGTCCGTAGCGTCCTGAACGTAAAAGCTATCGAATACGTTGAATACGCTGGCAAACAAATTGATGTCAAAGCGAGAAAGCTTCAGCATTTCGCGAGGAATGTCGTAACCCACGTTCAAATCAAACACATTGTACGCAGGGATTTTCCAGCTCTGCTCGCGATCTGCTGCAACAGTGCGGCTAACTGGATCGAAATCAGCGTAATAGTTTGAGTACGAACGGCCCGTAATCTTAGCATAAAAGCCGTCCATTGGGAAAAACGTCAAGGCATACGAGAATTGCGTCTGAGGAGCATCGCCGACCTTGATGTCTTTCAAATACAGATTAACAGTGTTCTGGGTGCTTGGATTTGAAACATCTGGCGTGTACTTCGCAGAAACATCGTCCGTGTAGGTCCAGTTGCCTAAAGAAACGGCTACATCAGCGCGGACAAATGAGATTGGCTGGTAAGCCAACTCTCCTTCAACGCCGCGGTGAAGAGCGTTTAGGCCAGAAATGTTGATCAAACCGTCATCGCCGTTCAGTTCCTGAACGAACTGAGTAATGGTGCGATCATTCCATACCGTGTTATATACGTTGACTTTACCTGCGAGCTTGCGGTCCGTAGAACGGAACGTTGCGCCAGCTTCCAGGGCAATAAATTGCTCGTTTTTAGGATCTGGGTTTACAATTCCGGTCACATCGTCGATGGCGCCGTCAAAAATGGGCACTTTAGAAACAACGCCCGCGTTTGCATACACGCTTACGTTGTCATTCATCGAATAGGATGCACCACCCTTTACCTGATAGCCGCCGATGTTGTCTGATTCGGTTTCAAGCTCCCCGCCGGAACCATTGTTTTTGAAGTGATCAATGTATTTGTAGTTGACCATGGAGTAGCCAGCCATTCCATAGGCCGTCAATTGATCCTTGGTATATTCGCCCTGCAAATAACCTCCAAACCAATTTACTTCGTTGGTGTTGTCGTAATTGAATTTGTCCCCAGGTTGTAGGTTTTGAGATCCCACAAAGCTGTTGTCCGAGCGAACGTAGCTGCTACCGCCTAAGAGGTCGCGCACGGTGTAATAGTGGTCAATTGATGCCGTACGCCAGTCCAGACCAGCTTCAACAGTTACATTTTCATTCAATTCGTGTTTGAACTTGGAGATTGCACCAATCGTCCATTGAACGTTTTGGCTGTTTCTCAAAACCCCACGAGACGTGCCGTTTGTGGAGTTACGAGCAATGGTTCCATCGTAGTCTACACGGCGGCTAGGCCCGGTGTAATCCCACACCATCGAGCCATGCGTACCAGTTCCTCCTCCTTTTCCGCCTGAATAGTATAGAACCGTCGACCACAATGACTTGTCGGTCAATTGGTTATAATAGTTCAGGTTGACCTGTGGCTTGTGGAAGTAGTTCTCACGTTCGTTCAAGATGTTACTGCGTGGACGATCGACCGAACCAAAACCGTTATTTCCAAAATCGCCGTAAGAGCTGGAAACAGGGGATGCGGTTTCATTCCAGCGGCGGCCTGCTTCAGGAAACTTGGCTAGAACGCCAGCAATGTCGGCAGATGAAAGGCCATCTTCCTTCAATACTTCGGTCGCATACTCATGATCGTATGCTGCAATGTTCTGACGATATAGGTTCTGCCCGTGACGCTGAGGAGCACCCACAGCATAAAAATCGAGGCGCTGCTTCTTATTTATGTTCCAGGCGGCTGCTGCGTAATAGGCCCAAGCGTCTGTCCATGTACCATCGTAGTAACCATCGCCGGTCTTACGAACACCTGAAACGGTGAATGCATATTTGCCGTCGATAAGTCCGGTAGAAACGGATACGGTCGATTTCAAAAAGCCATCATTTCCAACTTCCTGCTTAGCCAAAACCTGGCGAGTGTTCGCCGCAGGGTCTGTGATGATGTTCATCGTACCACCAATAGAGGGGGTGGCTAGATTAACAGCAGAAAGACCGCGCTGAAGCTGAACGGAGGAGGTTGCATCTCCAACGCCATCCCAGTTTGACCAGTAAACCCAGCCGTTTTCCATGTCATTGACAGGAACCCCGTTGAGCATGATGGCCACGTTACGCTGGTTGAAGCCACGAACGTTTACACGCGCATCGCCTGCTCCACCACCTTGCATGGTCGCGTAGACAGAGGGCGTCGTGTTCAGGATCATAGGAGCGTCGCGCGACCCAAGTTCACGTTGAACTTGAACTTTGTCGACGTTGGTAAAAGCAACCGGTGTTTTCCGGTCCACGGCGCGAGAAGCAAAAACTTCAAGGGCTCCAAGCGCTTGGCTATAAAACTCCAACGAGAAGTCGACCGTGACGCTCGAAGAGCGCACGGTGACTACTTTAGATTGAGGGTTAAAACCAACAAAACGGGCCGTGACGGTGTGTGTACCGGCACTTACGCCAACAATGGCAAACTTGCCATCGGCGTCTGAAACAGCGCCCAAAGTCGTTCCTTCAATAACAACTTGAGCGCCTGGAAGAAAATCTCCGGTATCAGCATCTGTAACCGTTCCGGAAACTTGAAGCTGAGCAAAAGCGGAGCCTGCGAATAGCAGGGTCAACGCAAAAGCCAGGCTGCGAAAACGTAGCTTATAATTCATATCCACATGATTTGGTAGGTGAGGATAACAAGCGAAAAGACAGGGTACTTCGCTTGAGGCGTACAGTCAAGTAAACCTACCAAATGTTGATAATTTGTGGTGTGAACGAATCGGGAAGAAACGGTTATTTTGATGTTATCCTTCCTTCTCGTAAAGCCATAAATAATAAATATTTAGTGCCGCTGAACAGTTGTTTCAGACAACTCAAAACGGTACTGCCCGTCCGCCATTAGACGCATTTGGGCGCCGTCGGTGCGTGAAAATGGTGCGCCAGAGCCGCCCATTACCACTTCCAACGTTCCATTTGGCCCCGACGTTTTGATGCTGATAAGATCGACCGTTGGAGTCTCGGGGTTTAAAGGATCGACATCGTCAATAACTCTAAACGTAAAGTGGGTAATTCCAGGGCCGCGCACCACATGCTCATAGTCAATACCCCCAATGAAGGCGGTATCGTCAAGCTGAACCGAAACATGTCCGGCAGACTTGATGGCCGTTCCCTCGACTTGTACGGAAATACTCGTCCCTTGCACCAACGGGTTTCCATTATAGTCCATGACCGTGTAGTTGTACGTGGTATTCCGCGATGCACTACCCGGATTCACCGTAATGACGGGTGTCCCTGAGAACACAACAGGGGTCGTGTCGGAGACAACATTTTGTTGATCGTCCGCCGTATAGGCGTGAATATGGGCAATGCCATCGGCCGGTAACGGGTTACCGGAAAGTAAATTAACTCCTCCCTGTCCTTGGGCATCGGTAACCGTCGACCCTTCAATTACCCCGTGCGAGGTATCGAAATAAACCGCCGATCCAATACGGACAGGATTGCTGTATTTGTCCCCCACAAGGACGCTTATTGGATTGACCAAGCCGTTGGCATTTAGTCCAGGGAAATTGCGTCTAGCAGGTCCAAGGCTAAAGTGCGTTTGATCTGGGAGCCCTCCGTGTATGGTAATTCCTACCGGCTGCGAGCGGATAAGGCGCCCTCCTACGGTCGACTCGGCAATCACTTGAACGACGCCCGATCGGGTTCCAGAACTTAGATTAACCATCGCTTGACCGTTGTTGTCCGTTTTTACCGAAGTAGGCGATAAGTATTCCCCGCCTCCAGGGCGAACTCCAAAGCGGAAGTTTACTTGAGTTGATTGGCCCAAAACGATGGGATTCCCCAGTGAATCGGCCAATTGAAAGATGATGGCGGCTAATTCTTCGGAACCGGATTCTCGCACTCCAATAGCGGCGGCGGTTTGCGATTCCAAAATAATGCTCGAGGCCTTGCCAGAAGTGGCCTGCTCCGAGACGATCTGCGTGAGCTTAAATGGTGGGACTTCGACGACTCTTCCAGCCAGTGCCAATATGGGCAACGCTACAGCCTGATATCCATCGGCGGTCGCGGTTACCGTTAATTCCATGGTGCTATCGATTTCGACATCGAAAGAATAGGTGCCCTCGGCCGTTACCTCAAATAGCAAATCGTACGGCAATACCCGAATGAAGGCCCCTGAAATTGGATTATTGGTGGCCTCATTCAAAACCTGCCCGGATAAGGTTACAAACCCGCTTCCGTCGTCTTTTGACGAAAAAACGTCGCATCCAGTCGAAAAAACGACAATAATGAGTGCGAGTAGTGTAAAAATAGAGCGGAAGCGAACGTTCATGGTAGTCCTATTGGTCGAATTTTGGCCTATAGGGGGTATCGACGCTCACCCGCACGCCTTAAACGGTTTCACTTTGTATTTTAATGGACCGTTGGCATTCGTTTCGATCCAGCCGGGATTATGTGAAGTTTTGACGTGCGGGAAACCAAGCGTATCTTGACGAGAATAAGCAGGTCCCACTACTTTAGCTCAATCGAGCTTCATTCACGATAGGAATCCCACTGATATGGCAATCAAGACCGTCGATATGAACCGCCTAGCGGCAATGACTGGTAACCTATTTGAATCTGTTGCCATCCTTTCAAAAAGATCTCGTCAGATTTCAACCAACATCAAAACTGAGTTGGACGACAAGCTCTCGTATTTTGAAGGTTTCGAACAGGAATTAGAAGACCCACGTTTTCAGGAAGAACAAGCCAAGGTTTCGGTTGAATTTGAATTGAGACCCGAGCCGACAGAGATGGCTATCAATGAGATGATTGAAGGGAATACCTTTTTCCGTCACACGAAGGAAGAACCAGATTCGCTTTACTAGAGGCATCCGCCGTTCAAAGAGGCGTATCCAATACCATTGATATCCTTTTTGAAACCCACAGTAGATTCTAGGTAGCGCTCGTATCCAGGCAGCAGGTTACGTAAAAGACATTCAGGTGGGCCTCCTTCGGAGGCCCACCTTTTTTTTGTCCTTTTCTACTTGAAGCTGAGGTAAATTTTTGAAGTACTCGCTCTGATCTGGTTGCTCCAGTCGGGTCTCACCACTACATTAAGGACAATAATGTCCGAATTAAGGTGGATTTATGAGTGTCCGTCATCAAACAACAGGAATACCCCTTTCAACCGGCGAAAATCTGACTTGGAAAACAGGTCAAATTATTGCATTTGTAGTTACAGGTATCGTGGTAGCTGGACTTTTTTTGCTACCTGAGCTAACACTCAAAGTGGTCTGGTTCGCTGTAGTACCCATCTTACCGGCGAGCTTTTTGGTGAATACCGGCCTTTGGAGGGCATTATGCCCGTTGGCCAGCACCAACATGATCCCAAACAAGGGAAAAGGCGCCCTTCTCACAGGAAAGTGGATTCAGTGGGCGACTATCGTTGGTATTTTGTTGTTGGTCATCTTGGTCCCACTACGTCGAATTTTATTGAATCAAAACGGACCTGCGCTAGCCATCACATTAGTGGCCATAGTCCTTCTGGCATTCATTCTGGGATATTTTGTTCAATCGAAAGGTGGATTTTGCAATTCCATTTGCCCGGTTCTTCCGGTTGAAAAATTGTACGGGCAGTCACCGCTGGTTTTTGTGCGAAACCCTCGGTGTGTTCCATGCACGCTGTGCACCTCGAAGGGGTGCATAGATATAGATCCCGCCTCCTCCATCCGGCATGCCATGGGTGCATCTACCCCGCCAGGTAAATTCCTATTAACACCATTTGGACTCTTTGCGGCTGCGTTTCCGGGTTTCATTTACGCCTATTTTCAACTCGAGGACGGACCTCTAGCCGCTGCGTCCCAAACCTATTCTACGGTGTTGCTGTACGCAGGAATTAGTTTGATTTTGGTAGCGGCGTTTACTCTGTTATTCAAGGTCTCAACCAGGTATCTAACTCCTATTCTTGGAGCGGCAAGCGTGGGTATGTATTACTGGTTTGCTTCAACGGCCTCTTTTGAAGCATTCGGTCTTTCCGGCGGAGTTGTTCTGAGATGGGTGATGATGCTCTTCATCGCCTTCTGGTTACTGAAAGCACTTAAATCAAGCTCAGAATCCCCTACAAATGGCGGCAATGGAATTAAAAAGCGATCGCCTTCAATGGTAACTCAGAAAAGGGCCGTCCTTTTGTAAGCGGAACTTTGGGTTCTAGTTGATCCACGATTTTTTGATAGCGTTTGCTGAAACGATAAGTCGATGCACGGGTTAAGTATAGATTCCGATCCTTTTGATCGTCATCCCAAGAACTCGTCTAATGACCGAGCTGATCGTTATTCGCGGGGCCCGCGAACACAACCTTAAAAACGTCGATTTAGACATCCCGCGCAATCAGCTGGTTGTGATTACCGGTTTGTCGGGTTCGGGTAAGTCCTCACTAGCGTTTGATACGATCTATGCGGAAGGACAACGGCGATATATGGAAAGCCTCAGTGCGTATGCGAGGCAATTTCTTGGGATGATGGAACGCCCCGATGTCGATTTTATAGACGGGCTTTCCCCCGTCATCGCAATTGAGCAGAAAACAGTAAGTCGTAATCCTAGGTCAACCGTCGGGACCGTAACGGAGATCTACGACTTTCTTCGACTGCTTTTTGCCCGCGTCTCCACCGCCTATTCGCATATTTCCGGGGGACTTATGCGGAAGCAATCCGACGACGAGATCATTGATGGTATCTTGGGGTTGGCCGAAAACACCCGAGTTTTGTTGCTAGCTCCCCTCGTAAAGGGCCGAAAAGGGCACTATAGGGAGCTTTTTGAGCAGATTGGCAAGCAAGGATTTCAGCGGGTCCGTATAGACGGCGAAATTGTTGATATCGAGAAAGGAGCGAAGCTGGACCGGTACAAAACGCACGATATCGAGGTTGTGGTAGATCGCCTCGTCATAAAGCCGGGTATTCGGACGCGCATTGCTCAGTCCGTTGAGACAGCTCTCGGCATGGGAGGGGGCACGGTCATTGCTCAGATTATTGAGGGCCAAGAGGAAATTGGTGACCGCATATTTAGCCGTCACCTGTTTTGTCCCGAAGATGGCGTTTCCTACGATGACCCTTCGCCCAACACCTTTTCTTTCAACTCGCCGTATGGGGCCTGCCCGGACTGCAACGGTTTGGGATCCAAAAAAGAATTGGATCCGGATTTGATCATTCCGGATCGCGCGAAGTCGATCCGCACTGGCGCGATTTTACCGCTGGGCGTTCCCAGAGATATTTGGATTTTCTCGCAGGTTCAGGCGGTGGCCGATGCTTTTGGATTTTCTTTTGACACTCCCATTCGCGATTTGACGGAAGAGCAATTCAAGGTGTTAATAGAGGGTGCCGGCGAACAACAGTTTGATATCGTGTACAAATACAAAGATCGCGAGGTCACGTACAAACATCGTTTTTCCGGCGTAAACGGGCACGTTTTACATACATACGAGAATACCGCGTCGAATACATCCCGAAAATGGGCCGAAGCATACATGCGGCAGATGGACTGCCAAGTGTGCAATGGGGGGCGCCTCCGAGCGGAAAGCTTGGCGTTCAAACTTGGCGGGAAGTCTATTGCGGACTTAACCCGAATGGACTTACGGACGCTAAAGGTCTTTTTGGATGAACTAGCATTGACCGAACGCCAAACGATTATTGGTGGTCCGATTATTAAGGAAATCAGTGAGCGCCTCATTTTCATGCTAAACGTTGGAGTGGGCTATCTGAATTTGGACCGATCGGCTCGGACGCTCTCGGGTGGGGAAAGCCAACGTATCCGTTTGGCCACACAGATCGGGACGCAATTGACGGGTGTCTTGTACGTGCTGGATGAGCCATCGATTGGCCTTCATGCGCGGGACAATGCCCAGCTCATTGCGTCCTTAAAGCACCTCCGTGATCTGGAAAATTCGGTTTTGGTCGTCGAGCACGATCGGGAGATGATCGAAGCCGCCGACTTTGTGATTGATCTAGGTCCCGGAGCCGGAGAGCTTGGCGGAAACGTGGTAACGGCCGCTGAAAGTCTAACTACGGCTTACCTCAATGGGACGCGGTCCATTGCTGTTCCTGCCACGCGCAGGCCCGGCCAAGGGAAGTGGATCACGTTGAAAGGCGCCATTGGACACAATTTGAAGGGGAATGACATTACGCTTCCCGTAGGTACGTTTATTTGTGTGACGGGTGTTTCTGGTTCAGGGAAATCCAGTCTCATCAACCAAACCCTGTATCCGATTCTTGCGGAGCACTTCCACAATGCGCTGACCGTACCGCTTCGCTTCGACTCCATTGAAGGACTGGAGCACATCGACAAAGTCATTGACATCGACCAGAGCCCCATTGGGCGTACCCCTCGGTCCAATCCGGCGACCTATGCGGGATTGTTTGGGCACATTCGCGATCTTTTTGCTCAGCTACCGGAATCGAAAATCAGGGGATACAAGCCTGGACGCTTCTCTTTTAACGTGAAAGGCGGGCGATGTGAGTCGTGCAAAGGGGCAGGGATTGTTAAACTGGAAATGAACTTCCTCCCTGACGTGTACGTGGCCTGCGAAACGTGCAATTCGCGTCGCTACAACGCCGAAACGTTAGAGGTTCAGTTTAAAGGGAAAAACATTGCGGATGTCCTCGAAATGACGGTCGAAGAGGCCTCCTCGTTTTTTGAGCACATTCCAAAAATCGAGCGCAAGCTTAGGACCCTGCTCTCTGTTGGTTTGGGATACATTCGGTTAGGCCAACAGGCTACCACCATTTCCGGGGGGGAAGCACAGCGCGTAAAATTGGCTAAAGAGTTATCTCGCCCCGGCACAGGAAAGACGCTCTATATTTTAGACGAACCCACGACGGGACTTCATTTTGAAGACATCAGGCACCTATTGGCGGTTCTTCAAGCCTTGGTTCGCAAGGGCAACACGGTGCTCGTAATCGAACACAATATGGATGTCATCAAAGTCGCGGACTACGTCGTTGACCTTGGTCCCGATGGTGGTGAGGATGGAGGCCATATTTTATTCTCGGGTACTCCCGAAGAACTAGCGGTTTCGGGTACTTCTACAGGGGACTATCTCGCCGAGGAATTGGCGCGGGTGCTTCACGTGGAATCGGTGGAAGAAGAAGAGGTAGTGGATCTTGACGCCATGGCCTCAGACGACGACGACGATGATGATTCCGACGATGATTCTGGTGAGGATGATTCTGGTGAGGATGATTCCGGTGAGGATGATTCCGGTGAGGATGCCGAGGGGCCAGGCAATGAAAAAGCACCGGCTGAAGCCCGGCCTTAGACGTAAATAACGCACAAAAAGTAATAAAAGCCTTGAATAATCCATCGTACAGCAAGCCCGATTCACCAGGAATCGCGATGAACTTCGACAACACGGTCTCTCTGTACCAAGTCGTTTACGCCGACGATACCTTTGATGATGCCGCAGCGGGGGCGTTTTCGCTCCTAAGGGAAGCTCAGGAAAAATATCCGGATTGGCCCAGGGTTTTTTATCTGGATATAGAAGGTCACAAAGGTCCTCAAAGTGGCTTCAACGAGGACTTTTTTGAGTTTCAGCAGGAATTTTGGTTCCAAACCATTGCTCATTTTGTGACGGCCTTCGAAACGCCCATGGTTGGTGCGCTCATCAACCCCAACCCTCAACAAAACGACGTTCCAAGCGCTTTGAAGGTCGATCCACCGAAACCCACCGAATCATGAATCGGAATATTTTTGCATCCGTCGCGATAGTCGTTTCTTTGACGGCATTTTTTGCGCCCATTCCATCGGACGAAACCCCTTTCGCACTTTCTAGCGATTCTGCAGTGCTCGCTGCCGATCCGGTCGTCCTATCCATGCGGAAAAGAGCTGAAGTCATTGACAAACTCTTAGAAGAACGATTAGACACGATTATTCCGGCCTTGATGCGCCGAGAGGGAATTGACATGTGGGTTGTGTCCGCTCGGGAGTACAACGAAGATCCGGTTATTCGAACGATGCTTCCTGCTACGTGGATTGCGGCCAGACGCCGGACCATTCTGGTTTTCTATGATCGGGGCGACGAAGGAGTGGAGCGGTTGGCCGTGGCTCGATATAACATCGGAACCAGCTTTAAGAGTGATTGGAATCCCGAAGAACAGCCGGACCAATGGGCTCGTCTAGCTGAAATCATTGAGGATCGAAATCCAGCTAAAATTGGAATCAATATTTCGAAAACGTTCGCGCATGCAGACGGATTGTCCGCGACGGAACGAGATCAAATGACGAAGGCTTTGCCCGCCGCCTATCAAGCCCGATTGGTTTCCGCAGAAAATTTGGCCGTAGGTTGGTTGGAGACGCGTACCCGAAGCGAAATGGACATTTATCCCATGATCGTTCGACTCGCGCGGAGCATAATCAGCGAAGGCTTATCAGAAAAAGTGATTCAGCCGGGCG
>CALEEY010000280.1 GCA_937877085.1 uncultured Bacteroidota bacterium | reverse complement strand
CATTACTTCATATGAGACAGCCCTTCAATCGTAAAGTTGCCATTCTTGGTTGATACGTTCATTTACGGATGCTTTTTTAGCCATATTTCGATTCTTAACCGTTACCTATACAACAAATTTGGAACCATTTGAGCTTGGTTTGCGTGGATGCGCCTCAAGAAAAGCCCACTTTCAAAGAATTTTTGGTCCTCGACCGCTGTTATACGTAATAAAAATGAACTCTTTTCGCCCGGTATTACCCTTTGTAGTTTTTTTGACGATAGGATTGACCTCTTGTTCTAGCTCATCGAACATGTCTACATCCTCGGGGAAAGATCTCGTTGGACAACCTCTTGCAATAGTCAACAATCAAGCCATAACACCAGAGGAATTCGCGTATCAGTTTTCACGCACCTCGACCACCGCTGGTCCGGCGCCTTATGACTCGCTGGAAGCCCTGGAAGATTTCCTTTCCCGCTACGTGGACTTTAAAGTGAAGGTTCTCGAGGCTCGAGAAGCTGGCTATGACCAATTGCCGGAAATACAAACAGAGATTGGACAGTATCGGACGCAATTAGCCCGGCCTTTTTTGCTGAACCGTAAGGTATTTGAGCCTCTCGTCAAGGAGATGTATGATCGAAGAAAAGAAGCCGTCGACGCGAGCCATATCCTGCTGACCGTTGCCGAAAATGCGTCTCCAACCGATACGTTGGCCGCCTATACCATGCTTTCTAGTATACGCGATTCGGTCCTAGCTGGAGCCGATTTTGGGCAGCTCGCCATGATGTATTCGGAAGATCCAAGCGCAAAAGGAGCTCCCGGGGCTCCAGGCTATCAAGGAAGTCTTGGATTCTTCGGCGGGGGGCGCATGGTCGAAGTTTTTGAAAACCAAGCGTTTTCTACGTCCATTGGAGGCGTTTCACCCATCTTCAGATCCCAATTTGGGTTTCACATATTAAAGGTAAACGATCGGCGCGCTATGCCGGACGATCGACGTTTGGCTCACATCATGCTTCGGCCCCATGGTCAAGCGGCAGCAGATGCCGCCGATCTAGATCAACGGCTTTCTCAAGTAACGTCCAAACTTGAATCCGGAGATTCCTTCGAAAAGGTGGCCAGCGAACTTTCCGACGATAGGCAATCGGCTGAGAAAGGAGGCGAACTAGGAGTCATTTCTTACGATGCTGGTCTTCCCTTTTCGTTCAGAGATGCTGCTTTTGATATTCAGAATGCAGGAGAATATGTCGGTCCTGTCCAGACTTCCTTCGGGTATCACTTCATAAAGGTTGTTGAAATCGTTCCCTTGGGATCCTTTCAAGACGCTTACGAGGATCTTAAGGGCCAGGTAAGTCGATTGCCTCGGGCAGCAGCTGCAGAGAGAGCATTCGCTATTGAACTGCGAGATCAGCTTGGTTTTTGGGTGGATTCGACCAGGTTAAACCTTTGGAGCACATCGTTTAGTGAGGATTCGCTATTCCGGATGTTGATTCAAAAGACGTATTCAAAAAGTGACTCCTCCCACATCCTGTTGAAGCTAGGCGAGAGAAATTTTACCATTTCCAACTTTTCAGACTTTCTGGCTTCAGGTAAGATACCAGAAGCCGTAACGTCCCAGCCGCGCTTGTTTACCATCGCTGAGGAATTCCTAAATAACGAATCCATTCAGCACGAAATCGAGGTGCTAGAGGTTCGCGAACAAGAGTTTGCCCGCACCATGCAGGATTTCAGAGACGGATTAATTTTATTTCGCCTTATGGAGGACTCCGTATGGACCGCCGCATCGATCGATTCGGTCGGAATCAGGGCGTTTTACGAAGCGAATAAGGCAACGTATTCATTCCCCGATCGCATCCGTGTACTGAGTTATTCAGCCGTGAATGACTCCTTGATAAACGGGGTTATCACTCGATATCGTGAGGAATCGGCAGACGAAGCGCTTCTTTGGGCCCAAGGAGTCTCTAACCTGGCCATTCGGATCGATACCACGTACGTTGAGGACCGGTCTGGATCCATTTACGATCAGGTATTTGATTTGCAAGAAGGACAGATTTCAGATACAACGCCTTATAATCGAGGCTTCATTGCACTGGCCCATGCGGGCGTAGACCAAGCGCACGCGATGAGTTTTGAGGAAGCCAGATCCGTGCTGCTCAACGAATACCAGAACGAAATTGAACGATTATTGCTTCGCCGCCTCCATGCGAAATATGGCGTTCAACTATTTCCAGAACGGCTGAGGGTGAATTTCCCGGCGACCTCATCAACCAACTAGGAAATGACAGAAGCGCCATTCATTCGAAACCTAGTTTTCGCATTGATTTTTTCGGGTGCCCTCGGTTGTTCTAGCGACGACGGCCCTGAAGATTTCGTCGCGAAGGTAGGTAGTTCGTACTTGACTTCGGCCGAGATCCAGCGATCGCTCGAAAATCAGACAGCCTTCTTGGATTCGGCTGATGCCGTCTCCCAAATCGTTGAACGGTGGGTGACGAATGAATTGCTGTACCAAGAGGCCCTAAGTCAAGGACTTCGAGGAGACCCGGAGGTCCAGCGGCTGTTAGTAGACAACGAGCGTTCCGTATTGATCAGTGCTTTGGTTAACAAAATGACAACCGAAGACCTCGAAGGGGGGCCGGATGATGATGCAATCAGAACGTATTATAAGCAAAATCGGGATCAGCTAGCGCTTAGAGAACCCTATGTACAAATAAGGCATCTCGTCTTTACTTCACCCGATTCGGCTGCCATTTTCAGGAGATCTGTAGCAGCAATGGGCACCGGTGCCCTTGGAAAGGCCCAATTTGCGCGTTTGGCTGCCATCTACGGAATGGATGGCCTCAATCCTGACACGTATTACCCTCAAAGTCAGTTGTTTTCAGCTATTCCGGGACTGGTTGAGGCCATTTCTAAATTGTCGCCGGGTCAAACTTTGCCCGTAGTCACCGACGGAGGGCGCTACCACATTTTTCAGCTTATTAGGCGGCTGGAGTCAGGAAGCGTTCCGGCGATGGAGCTGATTATGGACGATCTAAGGGCTAAAGTGTCTATTCAGCTTAGGAAACAGTTGTATGGGCGGCAGGTTGAACAGCTTCGCACGCGAGCATTGGCGCGGAACGAACTAGAGGTCAAATTAACTAGGGATGCCAGTAATTAATGCCCATGTCTGGGACAGACTTTTTGTCTTTTAATAGCCTTGCAATTGAAATACTTTTTAGGCGCCTCAACCGTTAGATTGTAGAACCAGTCCGGATTCACACCAGACTTAATATTTTGCGCATTATCATCCGTTTTATCCAATTGGTATGAATCTTTCTGTTTTGAATAAAGGGCTTTTGCTACGCTTTATAGCCCTCTTTTTAATTTTAGGGACCCTTGTTTCAGCCACGCCATCTGCTGCGCAGGACCAAAAAATCCTGGATGAAATTGTCGCCGTTGTCGGCAGTAATATCGTCCTACAGTCCGAAGTGGATGGATATGTGTTGGGTTTAATTTCCCGGCAACAAATGGTGTACTCTAATGAGTTATGGCAATCCGCTCTGGACCAGCTCATTAATGAAAAAGTCTTGGTTATCCATGCTAAGCGGGATACAAACTTGGTTGTAACGGACCTAGAGGTAGATCAGGGACTTGATTCCAGGCTCGACGCCATGAAGGCTCAGGTGGGTGGGCAGGCGGTTTTAGAAGACCTCTACGGGAAAACTGAAATCGAAATCAAGGCTGAACTCAGGGAAGACTATAGGGACCAGATCCTAGCTGAAAACTTTCGAAGACAAAAGATAAACGGGATAAAAGCCACCCCTACCGATGTACAGGAATGGTTTGACTCCTTTCCGACCGACTCGTTACCAACGCTCCCCAACATGGTTAGGGTTTCGCATTTGGTCCGAATGCCGGTTGTAACCCAAGTTGCACGAGATGAGGCTCTGGAAATAATTACGGCCATTCGAGACTCCGTGGTGGCTGGGGTTATTGACATGGAGAATATGGCCGAATTGTTTTCTGATGATCCCGGTTCAGCTGAAAAGGGCGGACTCTACATGGATATGTCCCTGTCCGAAGTCGTGCCGGAATTTGCAGCTGTTGCCGCACGTTCCCCCATTGGGGCCTACTCAAGGGTATTTGAGACCAAATTTGGGCTGCATTTTCTGCGCGTGAACGCCCGTCGCGGAGATCGTATTGACTACAATCACATTTTGATTGCATTTGACGAGCGAAAGGTGGATTCCGGCCCTGCCATTGCATTTCTAACGCAAATGAGGGATTCAGTCGTAACCAAACACGCATCTTTTGCGGTTCTAGCTTCGCTGAACTCTGAAGAAGAAACGTCCAAAGCGACTGGGGGCCGAGTCTCAGACCCAAAAACGGGAGAGCGCAACCTTTTCCTCGAAGCACTCGGAGCTCTTTGGCAAAAAACGCTTTTGACAATGGAGGTGGGAGATGTTTCTGAACCTTCTGAGGTTCAATTAATTGACGGTCGCAGGGCGTTTCACATTGTGAAACTGGAAGCCCTCATTCCTGAACACCGAGTTGATATATCGACCGACTACAAATTGATTTCACAGAGGGCCCTTGAATACAAACAGTCTGATATCATGCAAAAGTGGCTTTCCGAACTCAAATCATCGGTTTATATCGACCTCCGAGGGAAAGCCAGAGATACGTTAGCAAACAACTAATTTGTCTTCATAATTTTGCTAATCGTATGTTGGTGCGCCCGACTCACACCTCCTAACCCCTTTTGTCTTAGATGGAAATCAAAACGTCTCCCGAAACTGTTGAAGAACTACACGCCGGTTATAAATCGCTTAGTTCAGAAGTCGGAAAAGTAATAGTTGGGCAAGAACACATCGTTCGCCAGATTTTTATCAGTATGATTTGCCGCGGGCATGCGTTGCTTGTCGGTGTACCAGGCCTGGCTAAAACGCTACTTATACACACCATTGCAGACGTTATTGATCTTGAGTTTTCGAGGATTCAGTTCACACCGGACCTCATGCCGAGCGACATAACTGGAACAGAAATTATCGAAGAAGATGCTACGACGGGTCGCCGCCAGTTTAAATTTGTAAAGGGACCGGTGTTTGCCAATGTCGTTTTGGCAGATGAAATAAACCGAACGCCACCCAAGACGCAAGCAGCCCTTTTGGAAGCGATGCAAGAGCATCGCGTAACGGCAGCAGGACACACCTATTCTCTTCCAGAACCATTTTTCGTTCTCGCCACGCAGAATCCCATTGAACAGGAAGGAACGTATCCGTTGCCAGAAGCGCAGTTGGATCGTTTCATGTTCAACTTGTGGTTGGATTACCCATCCTTTTCAGAAGAAATGGACGTGGTACGCAGGACTACTAGCGCTTCAAAGCCGTCCCTAAGCAACGTCATGGCCGCTTCGGATATTCAGCGATATCAACACCTCGTGCGTCAAATCCCAGTAGCTGACAACGTCATCGAGTACGCCGTGAAGCTAGTGACGAAGACGCGTCCCAAGGGTGAAAACGCACCTTCTTTCGTTAAGGAATATTTGAATTATGGGGCCGGGCCACGGGCATCTCAATTTTTAATTCTAGGAGCCAAGGCCACAGCCGCTTTGGAAGGGCGCTTAACTCCTAGTATTAAAGATGTTAATGATATTGCCGTTTCTGTTTTGCGCCATCGTATTGTGACCAATTTTAGCGCAGAAGCGGAAGGCGTCAGTCCAGTAGACGTCATCAACCGGTTAATGAGTACTGAGGTTTAGGTTCGTAGATTCGGTTTTTTGAATTTTGCAGGTTGAAATTCCACCAGAACATCTCGCCATGACTTCTTCGCGCCCTGTTACCACTATTGGAGCCAACTGGGCGTTGCTACCGGATGGGTGGCATCAAAACGTGCGCATTGGCGTCGACGCCGGCGGATACGTCAGTTCTCTGGGCTCTACTGCGGACGGACCGGTTGACCAATCGGCACATGTCGTGATTCCGGGAATGGTAAACATTCATTCGCACGCTTTTCAGCGCAAATTAGTTGGACGCACACAGCGATTTACCAAACCCGGGGATGACTTTTGGTCTTGGCGGACCAAAATGTACGCAGACGTAGCAGAACTGACCCCATCGGGTCAGTTTGAATGCGCCGCGTCCCTGTATGCTGAGATGTTACAAAACGGATATACGACGGTAGCCGAGTTCCAATACGCCCATGGGGCAACGAGCAGGCGGGATCTGGAGAACCCAGCCTTGATGTCTGAAGCCTTAATCCAGGCCAGCATCGCAACTGGGATGCGGACCCTCCTCCTTCCGGTGCTTTACCAACAAGCAGGATTCGGAAATCAGCCGGCCTCAAAGGATCAAAAACCGTTTGTACTCGACACGGATATTTTTCTTGGTTTGGTCGACCACTTGACGAAAGCCACAAAAGCTGAGCCTTTAATTTCCATTGGATACGCTCCTCACTCTTTGAGAGCGGTAGCTTATGATGCTTTAAAAGCGGTGCTGGATCATCGCGTTTCCAACGCTCCCGCCTCCCCTGTTCACATTCATGTTTCCGAACAAGTTCGAGAGGTCACTGAATGTATGCTGGGAACGGGGATGAGGCCGATTGAATGGTTATTTAGCCACTTCAATGTGGATTCCAAGTGGTGTCTCATCCACTCAACCCATGCCACACAAGCCGAGTTAGAGGCCATCATTCAAGCAAAAGCAACGGTTGGTTTATGCCCCACTACGGAAGGTGATCTAGGAGACGGTGCATTTCCATGTGCAGAATTCCTCAAAAAAGGTGGCCAGTTTGCGATCGGAACGGATAGCAATGTCTGTGTTTCGCCATCGGAGGAGCTTCGCTTCATAGACTATCAGGCTCGGATATTGTCTCGGAAGCGCAATGCATTTCAATTTGATGGGCAGTACAGTGCGGCTACGCGGCTGTATCAAAAAGCCCTAGAAGGCGGGCGTATGGCCACGTCCTTGCCCGTGGGTCGAATCGAAATCGGATCGTGCGCAGACTTTGTCGAACTTCGAGAAGACCACCATCTTTGCCAAAACAAATCGGCCGACGAAGTCCTCACGACTTACGTATACAGCGCCGGAAAGGACCTCGTTGGAAAAGTCTTCGTCTCAGGAATCCTGGTGATGGAATCTAGGAATTGAGTCTCGCCCGAGTGGTCCGCTCAGCTGTTCATGAGCTTGGCTAGCGGTTTTAGCGAATCCAGATTTTCAAAAATGATCTTGATTGTAGACGTAAGTGGTACAGCCAATACCATACCCCAAAATCCCCAAAGCCAGCCCCAAAAAATCAGAGCAACTAAAATTAGGAGGGGACTCAAATCCAGCGAATACCCCATAATTTTAGGTTCGATGACGTTTCCCATGATCATTTGAATGCTTCCGAGGCCTAAAATAACCAACAACGGAACGGTTGCCGTCTCGAACTGAAGAAGCGTCAGGCCAAACGGAAACAGTACTGCCACGGTACTTCCGACATTCGGGATAAAGTTCAGTATAAAGGCTATAAAGCCGAAAACCAGAGGAAAATCCACCCCCAGTAAAAGCAGAGCCAGCCAGGTTAAAAGTCCTGTGCCCAAACTAATAAGCGTTTTAGTTACCAAGTACTTACGGACCTTGGAATCAACGACCTTGATAACAACGGCCAGCCTGTCGGCCACGTACTCGGGAAAGGCGCCGCGCACTTTCTTAGATAGTTCTCCGCTACTCGCCAGCATAAAGAGCATGAACAGGACCACCATAAACGTGGACGTCAAAAAGCTTATGAAGGAGCCAAGACCTGTCGTTATCGCGTTTGTCATCGATTCCATATTCAGGGCATCGGTCCAGCGGACTTCCGTGACAGAGACATGAAATCTTGAAGCCAGCAAAATAAAACTGGACTCTAGATTATCCGCAATAACGGCTATTTTAACTTCGTATTTGGGCAATTGCTGTATAAAAGTGTCCGCGCTCGCGAAGACCAGCCATGCCAAAGATAGCATTACCAAACTAAACACAAGTATTACACTAAACAGCGAAACGACCATAGGAATGCGTTTTTCGCGAAGCCACAATATTATTGGTTTAAATATTATAGAAAGCAACAATGCGGTAACAAAGGGCATTAGAACGCTTTGAAGCTGGAGTAACATAACTCCCGTTACAAAAACGGCTATTATCCCTAGGAATATGTTATTCAGGTTATTATTTTGAGTGTCCGACACCATTCAACACCGATGAAATTCAGTTCTATTTTATTGACTCTCGCGATTCTCGTTCTATTAGGGAGCGCTAACCCGGATCCATATCCAGATAATTATTTTCGATCCCCCCTAGGAATCCCACTATATCTTGCCGGGGGGTTCGCAGAAATGCGCAATAACCATTTCCATGGAGGGTTGGATCTCAAAACCCAAGGCCAGACCGGTTTTCGCGTTTATAGTGCAGCCGACGGATGGATTTCTAGGATAGTGATTTCAGGATCCGGATATGGTAATGCCCTTTACATTTCTCATCCCAACGGCCACATGACGGTTTATGGTCATTTGGAGCGCTTTCGGACCGACATTCAGGAATATATGAAAGGCTTGCAGTATGAGAAGCAATCCTTTGAGACGGAGTATTTCCCAAACAAAGATCAATTCCCCGTGCTGAAAGGAGATGAGATTGCTTTGTCGGGAAATACAGGCGGGTCGGGCGGTCCCCATCTACATTTTGAAATCAGAGATGAAAAAAACGGTGCCCCGGTTAATCCCCTGCTTTGGGGCTTTGACATTAAGGACCTTACGAAACCGCGCATTTTTAGGATAAAAGTGTACGCTTTAGGTGATAGCGCTTTGGTGCGCCTCAGAGACAAAAAAACAGGGGCTTGGCAAAAAATCACTTCCGGCCAATCCGCCACTATTGAGGCTTCTTTGGTCAATGGTAAACACGTTTTTACCCGGGTAGACCAAATCGAAGCGGCAGGAGACATCGGTTTTGCTCTTCAAGGACAAGATTACCACGATGGCTCGACCAACCGACTCGGGCTGTATACCATCCGTCTATCAGACAATGGGTCGACCGTTTTTAAATCGACCATGGACCAAATCGCGTTTGATCAGAACCGCTACATTAATGCTCACACGGACTATGCAGAGCATCGCAAGTCGGGACGATGGTTTGAGCGGAGTTATGTTCTTCCAGGCAACATACTTCCCATCTATCAAACGGTGCAGCGCGGCATTCTTACCCCCAATAGTGGCGAAAAAAACGCTATGCGGTACGAAGTCACAGACGCTCATGGTAACGAATCTTCTCTCGATTTTACCTTGACCGGCATTGATCCCACATCAACCATCGTAAAAGTATCCAGTACGTCCGAGGCTGCGTTTGACCTTCCGTACGATCAGAGTTTTTCTTACCGAGCAGAAGGTTTCGCTCTTAACATCCCTCCAGGCGCTCTGTACGAATCGGACCGGTTCTCTTATTCAGTTGTCGAATCGACTACGGCTGCCAATATCTATTCGAATATACACGTCGTACATAAGCCAGAAGTCCCGATTCAGTCCTGGGTAACGATGGAAATTGTCCCAACACGTCTCCCCGAGGAGTTGATAAGCAAAGCAGGAATAGTGCGAGTTGCAAGTAATGGAAGCATCGCTTGGATTGGGGGAGCCTATGATCAAGGCGTTGTTCGGACCCGTATTCGCAACTTTGACCGTTTCGCGGTAGGAGTCGACACGCAGAAGCCAACGATCCGACCCATTAACTTGGTTGCCAATCAAAATTTATCTCGCGTAAGTGAAATACGCGTTCGTATATCTGACAACCTAAGCGGCATTTATTCCTACACAGGAACCATAGACGGTCGCTGGGTACTTTTTGAGTATGACCCTAAAAATGCGCTGATTACCCATCGTTTTGACGGTAGCACGACCTCCGGACGTCATACACTCGAACTGGTTGTGGTCGACGGCAAAGAAAATAAAACAACGCTAACGATTCCATTCGTGCGATAAAATAGCCTCGGTAAGCTCCTTCTGAGAGGGTTTCAGGTCGAATACCTGTACGGGACGACTGGCCAGGGCTAGCAACTGAGCGGGTACTTGGGGCACGATTCCAATGGCCGATTCAATGGTGTCAGGAAATTTGGCTGGGTGCGCAGTAGATAAAACCACTACGGTATTGGACGATCCCCACGCTTCCACGACGTGTTCGGCAGCGGCTAAACCGACCGACGTGTGCGGGTCCGCTACGTAGCCCGACTCTCGGTAGACCTTCCTCATACTCGTAAGCGTTTTTTCGTCAGAAACTGACGTTCCCGTGATCAAGAGCCTCATTTCAGCAGGAGACAACAGCGCCTTTAGACGCTCAAAATTAGAAGGCATCCCAACATCCATGGCATTGGAAAGGGTCCGAATAGAGGGGCTCTGGACTGCTGTAGGATTCTCCAAATAGGCTGGGAAGAAATCGTTTGCATTGTGTGCGGCAATAAATCGAGCAACGGGCATTCCAGATTTATGGGCCATAATACCCGCCGTTAAGTTTCCTAGGTTTCCAGAGGGAACGACAAAGGTCACATCCCGCGTTTGAAGCTTTTTTACTGCCCAAACGTAATACAACATCTGAGGAATAAGCCTGCCGATATTGATCGAATTGGCGGTTGATAGATTCCAACTGCGCAGGCGATCTTCTTGAAATGCACCTTTAATCAAGCGCTGACAATCGTCAAAGGTGCCGTTTACTCGAAGTGCCAACACGCCATCGCGTTTCACAATCAGCTGTTTTTCTTGAACTTCGCTGACCCCGGAAGCCGGATAAAGTAAAACAACCCGAATGCCTTTGATTCCGGACAAACCGTCCGCCACCGCGCTTCCTGTGTCGCCCGAGGTGGCCACCAGAATCGTAATCGACTGCTGGGTTTTCCGCAGGCGCGCTCCTAATAAAAAGGCTAATGTGCGGGCCCCAAAATCTTTAAAGGAAAGCGTGGGGCCATGAAATAGCTCCAAAACATGCAGGTTTTGATTGCCCTTGGTCACCTTTTCAGAGCCGAAATCAGGCCCGTTTTGGACTAATGGCACCAACGGAACGTCGAAATTGAGAGCGTTTTCGACGAGGCCGACAATCTGATGCTTGGATAGGGAGCCTTCGAGCCACTGCATCAAAAATGAAATCGAACACTCCGAAAAGGAAGAGGCCGATACCGCTGCCCAATCGACAACGGGAAATCTTTCGGGAATAAATAAACCCCCGTCCCCTGCCAAACCCTTTTCTACGGCGTCCAGAAGCGGTATTCCAGCTTCAAGCCTGTTAGGCCGAATCTTTGTAACGGTCTGCGTGGGCGCCAAGCGTTCCAGTTCAACCGAGCGTGTGCTTCTAAAAAGAAGGGGAGCTTTAGACATGCCGTTGTCCCACATACGCCCCGTGCATGTTTACCCGACTGGAAACGGATAGACAGTGGACAGCGTGGTCTGTACATGCCTTCTGCATGGCCTGCGCTACAAATGCGGCGCTCTCGGCCGTATCGCAAACAGCGAACATCGCGGGGCCCGATCCCGACAAAGCGCAGCCGAGAGCGCCTGCCTTGATGGCCGACCATTTAATGTCACGATAGGGTTCGATCAGACCCGCTCTGATTGGTTCTACAATTTCGTCGCGCATTATCAAGCGCCCAATCCGTTCGATATCTCCGTTCGTTATGGCTACAGCTAGGCGGGCCAAATTTGACGCCCAAACGGCGCCCTCATGCAGCGTAATTTGATCCGGCAGTAAAGAGCGGGCTTGCTGGGTAAATACCTCTATTTCAGGAAGTATAATGGCAAAATGGAGGTTCTCAGGCGAGACAATGCTCAGAAAATCAGTGGGGTCGTCCGCATCAACCAAAACAATTCCGCCTATAAGGCATGGCACGACATTATCGCCATGAATGGCACCCGAAACGGTCGCTTCTCCTGCCAGACACGATTGGAGCAGTTCTGCCTTTGAAAAGGGACTACCTAAAGCTGCATTCATGGCCAGTGCACCCGCCACGGCGCTCGCAGCTGAACTACCTAGTCCACTGCCCGCCCGAATCCCTTTTTTAACGCATAGTCGGGCGCCGTGCCTATATCCAGCTAATTGAGCCACATGCATGGCAGAAACGGAAGCCGTATTACGCAATGGATCCGTTGTGCCAGCCCACACGCTGTTCGCATCGTAAATGACTGAAAATCCAGGTTCCTTGTCCAAATCAATGGTTACTTGGTCTCCCCATCCTTCCAAAGCCACTCCAAGCGAATCAAATCCGGGGCCTAAATTGGATAGTGATGCAGGTGCGAAGGCCGAGAATGAAGCCATGATTAAAAACCCACTCTGAACTAGGTGAGACTCGTTTCATTGGCGAGGAACTCTTCGGCGGTGCGAACCATGTCCACGCTTCCGATATAAACGGGAGTCCGCTGGTGCAATTTATCCGGAACGACCTCTAAAATACGACTGGTTCCAGTTGTAGCAGCTCCTCCAGCTTGTTCAGCAATAAATGCGAGTGGGTTGGCCTCATACATCAGGCGTAGCTTTCCATTGGGGCTCTTGTGGGTCGCCGGATAGATGTAGAGCCCTCCTTTCAACAGATTTCGGTGGAAATCCGCTACAAATGAACCAATGTAGCGCGTACTCAAGGGCCTTCCCTCTTCCTCATTCTCTTGTTGCATCCATTTGATATGTTTCTTCAGCCCACGATCAAAGCTTTCATAATTACCTTCGTTGATGGAATACATCGCGCCATTTTTAGGCGTGCGAATATTTGGATGCGACAACAAAAATTCTCCAATAGAAGGGTCTAGCGTAAATCCATTGACTCCCTGCCCGGTCGAATACACCAATATGGTCGAACTTCCATACACGATGTATCCAGCCCCGATCTGCTTATATCCAGGTTGAAGAGCCGACTCCAAAGTCGCCTCTTTCACCCCTTCTGGTAACTGATAAATACTAAAAATGGTGCCCACAGAAACGTTTACCTCGATGTTGGAGGAACCATCGAGAGGATCTAATAGCACAATGTACTTGCCTTCGCTGTCGTTCGCCGTGCGAATTGGAATAGCCTCAGAATGCTCCTCAGAGCCTATTAGGCAACATTCACCTCCCCTACGAAGGGCTCGAACAAACTCTTTGTGGGCTAATAAGTCCATGATTTGTTGGACTTCTCCTTGAACATTTACTTCACCCGTATTTCCAAAGACGTCGACAATCCCAGCGCGACGCATATGCCAATTGACGAGCTTGGCTGCTACACTTATATCCCGCAAAAGCCTGGAAAATGCACCCGATGAATGATCAAATGTCCCCTGCTGCTCAATGATAAATTGCTCTAGCGTTTTAAAGGCACCGATCTCTTCTCGTTTTACGTCCGAATGCATATACGTCCAAATTGTCGCTTAGCGGTGATAGAAATTCCTTCTGCTGCCAAGATATTCCCTTCCATTTGGGCTTCCAACCCTTTGGCCTCTCATTTCATTGAAAAGCGAAATAAACAGAACCATTAGGGGCTCAAGCAACCCAGGTCCGAGGCCCACCCTTCTACGCCCCTGCTTTAACCATTCTCGCGACGGTTTCGCTTATCCGCTGAACGGCTTGATCCATTTCTTCAGCGGTCGTTCTACTACAAATTGAAACTCTGATGGCTCCTTTCGCCACTTTTTCGCTCATTCCCAGCGATGTGAGGACCTTACTCGCTTTCAATGTCCCGGAGGAGCAGGCCGACCCAGCCGAAACGTACACGCCTCTCATATCGAGGCCCAAAATCAACATCTCTCCATCCAGTCCCTCCCCTTTGTCATCCAAACACACAAAATTGATGATGTGCGGCGAGGATAAATGCTTGAGGGGTGAATTAAATCGAATATGATGCTGCAGAGCCCCCTGTAGGCCATCTACCAGACGCGCCCGCAATCCTTCCATCTTAACGACGGCTTGTTCTCGATCGTGGACGGAGCGTTCCAAAGCACGAGTAAATCCAACGATTGCCGCGACATTTTCTGTTCCGGCACGCCGCTCCTGTTCTTGACTTCCTCCAGCTAAAAATGATCGATAAGGGGCACCAGCTCTTACAACCAGAACGCCCACCCCTTTAGGGCCACCCATTTTGTGACCCGAAAGCGTCATGTAGTCCACATGAGGTGCAATTTTGGACAAGTCCATGACGCCTGCGGCTTGAACAGCATCCGTATGAAACCTACATCCGTGGCTTCTTAGGGTCTCGGCAAGTTCTTTAATCGGATTAATACTTCCCAATTCGTTGTTGACGGTCATAAAGCTTGCCAGAGGGTCCTTTCTGGCGTCGACGTGAAGCCCTTTTATGGCTTGAAGCACTTCCTTGGAGCTAATGATGCCTGACTCATCCGGAGAGGCAAAAACCACTTTCGTCGCACTTGGTAGCCGTCTTACAGACTCTCGAACGGACTCATGTTCGATGGGGCTTGTCAGCAAAAAACTGGTTAATTGATGAAATACGGCATTATTGGATTCGCTTCCTCCCGAAGTGAACACAATTTCTCCAGGCCCAACGCCTAAAAGCTCAGCCACTCTTGCTCGGCACTTTTCGAGCGCGTGGCGGGCTTGCCTTCCTGGACCATACACGGCCGATGGATTGCCATACGCGGACGTCAAGAAGGGCATCATAGCGTCTAGAACATCCGGCCAAATAGGAGATGTTGCAGCGTGATCCAAATAGATAGGCTCATCCCGCATAGGAACTCGATTGACAAATAAGAGAAAAATCCAATTTTGTTAAGCGTTTTACCAAACGCCGAAGCGGTTTGCCTGATCCTTTCCTACCTTAGGGCGCCATCATTCTGCTAAACATTTTACTTTTTTGCATGGATAAGCTAGTTGTCCGAGGAGGCAAGCCGCTAGTCGGTGATTTACACGTTAGTGGGTCTAAAAATACGGCCTTGCCTTTAATGGCGATTGGCCTGTTGACGGATGGGCCTGTAACCATCCACCACATCCCCGACCTGAAGGATATTACGACTTTCAGGAAAGTTATTGAAGTTACTGGCACCACCGTAACGGGGGATGCCAGTGATCATACCCTCGTGATTAACGCTGCGGGTCTCAATCGGCCGGAAGCCCCCTACGAGCTCGTGAAGCGCATGAGAGCTTCGTTTTACATGCTTGGGGCCTTGCTTGGAAAAACCGGCCAAGCGCGCGTATCGCTTCCTGGCGGGTGTGCTTGGGGCCCTCGGCCTGTGGATCTGCACATCGAAGGTATGAAAGCCCTTGGAGCAGAGGTTGAATTAGATGCCGGCTATGTGGTCGCACGCGCCAAAGGCGGCCGCCTCTCCGGTGGCCGCGTCTCCTTCGAGCCGTCTTCCGTAGGAGCGACGATTAACGTGCTCCTTGGAGCGGTTTTGGCTAAGGGCGAATCTGTTTTGGAGAATGCCGCCATAGAGCCTGATGTAGTCGAGTGTTGTCAAATGCTCCGTTCTATGGGAGCACGAATCGAAGGCATCGGCACGCGAACCCTATTCGTGCAGGGTGTGGACCGCCTAGATCCGGTGACGTATACCAACTGCCCAGATCGTATCGAATTAGGCACATTCATGATTGCAGCAGCCATTTCAGGTATTCCTGGTAAGCCGGTAACCATCCATCATGCGAATCCCGAACACCTCGGAACTTCTTTTTTAGAATCATTCGAACGAACAGGTGCGGGTGTTTTGATAAAAGGGAGCCAAATTCAAGTGACGGCTCCAGAAGAATTACGTCCGGTAAGTATTCGAACCGACGTTTATCCTGGATTCCCGACAGACCTTCAGGCGCAATGGACCGTGTTACTCGCCAAAGCCGTCGGAAATTCGAAAGTTCATGAATCGATTTATCCTGACCGATTCAAGCACATTCCAGAGCTTCATCGGATGGGCGTAAACGCGATCATCGTGGGCGATGAAGTAGTGATTGAGGGTGGAAAACGTATTCAAGGCACCTCGGTCATGAGCACCGACCTTCGAGCCAGCGTTTCACTGGTTTTAGCTGGGATGATTGCCGAAGGGGAAACCCATGTACTGCGAGTCTACCATTTGGACCGCGGCTATGAACGAGTCGAAGAAAAATTGGCAGGAGCCGGAATCGATATTGAAAGGGTTCGATATGACGAATGGGCAGATCCAGACTAGATTTTGCACTTGGACCTAACCCCAGAGCAGCCTCAAAAACGCGCGGTAAATTGGATTCTACCCGTGTGAATGGTATTTCCACGGTTCGGGGCGCGGCCGTCATATCCAAAAGAAGCGGTCAGAACATCCGTTAAACGCGCATTTAACGATAATCCCCATAGCCAGGAGGATCCGGCTCCTCTGCCCTCTGTGAGATGAAAGGTCTGTAGTCCAACGGATGCTCCGTCCAGCTTGATGCTGGCCATTTCTACCCGCGCTCTAGCCGTCCATTTGGTGCCGCTTTGATATTGAATGGACAGAGGGATTTGAACCGCCTGAGCTTTAGTACCCTGATTTCTGTCCGTACGATTAGCCAGCTGAGCACCGAGTGTAAATAACCACTCCTGAATAGGGCGATAGGAAACGCTGGGGTTCCATTCAAATCCTTCAATATTAAAACTCCGGGATGCAAATCCGGCTTCTGAATTATCAATCCGCCGAGTGATTCTGCTAGCTAAGCCCCAAACTACGCTCGGACGGAATCCCAACAGCGCATTCCATTCGCTGGTCCGCGTCCGTTGCTCGCCCGAAGCAAGGTCTGTAAAAGCCCAGATTTCGGAGCCTGAGACATCCAAATCGTACCGAGTATTCGAGGGCAAAAATCGGAACTCTTGACCGACTCGTAGACGCCCGTTAACGGTATAATCGCTGGACCGGAAGGAGCCAAGTTGTAATAGATACACGTGACTGCGCTCTGGATCCCGGGTTTTTTCAGATACTTCGACAACGGTACTTAATCCGATGCGGCCCAACCTATTACCCGTCCCTCCTCCTGTCCTGTTGTACCGGGTAGAGGCGGTTAAAGAGGTAACAAATTCCAAAGAATCGGACGGGAAGTAGGTCAGCGCATATTCCCCTTCATTAGGCGTTGTTTCCGGAATAAATTCCTCAATCTGAATCACGCCATCCGAGTTGAAATCCTCCCACACGTATTCACCTCGCTCTTGTCCGGTTCTGATATAGATTTCCTGTAGGCGGGAGGTTTGTTCGGATTGAACTTGATACAACCATGACAATCGGTTTTGTACCCCCGCATTCCACTCCCCGTCCACTCCCAATAAAAGCGAGTTCTGGGCGGGAGCATTGCTTGCTGTTGGACCCGAATCAGTGGCGATGCGCCTTATCCCTACACTAAATCCTGTCCGAAGCGCGGAGTCCCGTTGAAAGGCCCATTTGGTCTGAAGGGTTTGGATGGAATTTGTGGGTGCCAACTTGGCATCGTCGCTCTCAAATCGCTGTTCAAAAAACATCCAAAGTCGGCTGTTCTCGCTCCCCAGCTGCCCTCCAAGTCGTATTTCATCAAAATCAAGCCGGAGACCTCGATCAGAAGGGGCATACCCACTTCCTGAATATCGCTCGGTTTCCCACTCCATGTACGGCTGAATAAGGCTTCCCACCAGCGTCTTCGACACACTAGAAAGTAGACTGTACCAATCGTTTCGAGCTTGTAATTCGTTGTCGGTACTCGATACTTGGCGGCCTTTCATTGTGAATTTAGGCCACCTATTTTCCGCTTTTACGAGCGAGAATCGGGCGCGAGAGGCCTCAAAAGATTTCCCCAACGACAAAAAGTCGAAACCAAAATTGATTTGACTGGAATCGGCCCGATGGATGAACAATTCTGCTCCATATTCACCCTCACTTTGGCCTAGTCTAATGTTTTGTAAGGGGTCAGTGTCCAGAGCCGTTAGATTCCAATCTCGCTCAAATTCAATGCTTCGGGTCCGGTCGAATGAAGAGAAGTTTGGACTTCGTCTAGAATAATCGGCTTTTCCAGACAACGAATACCTCCCAATTACCAACGGCGTGGAGATAAAACGCAGCGCGGTCGCCGATCCGATATCATCTGCTGAATCGATGGAGGACAACGTGTTACGGTCATTTCTTGACGCGGCCCATTCAGCAGACAGGCTACCCAACGGGCTGGCCGCTGACTGAAGCCGAAGATCTACCATTTCCTTAGATCCGGGAGGAGTCAGCGGACGCACGGCATCATACTCGCCGAGGTCTCGCCCCACATAGGTATAGACGATCCCGTTGGCTAGCGAGAGGTCCTGAAAGCTGCCCTGGCGCTTATACGAGCCGTTTCCTGGGCCAACCCGGGTAAAGGTCACTCGATAGACCTTCTCCGATGGTCCTGGGGGGTGATCGACTGCGGTGAATGCCCCATATCCGTCATTCCCAGATGTAAGGAAATACTGCGTGTAGAGTGCTTCCGGATCAAAAACAACCTCTGTTGCCCCCGATGCATAGATCAACCGATCTCCGGACGCACTAATGACCAGAGAATCCTGAGAACTAAAGCCCAATTCTTCTGCAAAACTATCGCCGTCCGCTTCGCGAATGGCGGTGACACCGAAAAATAGGACCGGCTTCCCTTTTTGTGAACCGACCAGAACGGAGGCTTCAGAAGCCAAAAAGCTCCTCGAAAACTGATTGGTCGTGTACTCAAATTCAACTCGAATGCGGTTATTCGGAGCCACCATTCTACTAGGCATGAAAGTTATTTCCGCCGTGGTGTAGTCAATGATATAGTCGGAGGTAATGCCCCGTTCTAACAATCTTCCATCGACATATACCCTCTCGGTACCTGGAAGTATGAGAATAAACCGTTCGGATGCGTCTCCTTCCAAGCGATAAGGCCCTTGAATACCTTCCAAAATGGAAATGAATTGCGACTTAAACTTCCCCTTTGACGTCGCTCCAGTCGCTTGAATGGAGCCCTTGGGAATCAATAGCGAGGACAAAGAAAGGGCGTTTGTGGCAAAATTGACACCTTGTACCCGCCTCTTAACACGACTAAACTGTCCCTCACGTAATGAAATGTCCAAATCGCCGAGGGCAATCTTTCCTTTGGGTGAAGCGAATTCAATAAATACCTGATCGAATTGCTCCAATCGACTGGTCGTACCCTCCGGAAGCAGGGGCGTGTCTTCATCGGTTAAAACGGCCCGGACGGAAATACTGTCGGTTATTTCGCCCTCCACCTCTAGCCTTAGCCCCGATTCTACCGAAGCATCCCTCCCGGTGCCCGTCATCACTCCCCTTGAGATAGAACCGTTACTTCTGAGGTTTCCAAAATTGGAAGGAACGGGCGGTTGTTGCGTCCCTGTCTGCCCTATTTCAGGTGAAACCCGTTCCCAAAGGTGATATTCCGACTGCAATTCGAGAGGGACATATTGATAGGAGGCCACGAAAGAAAAGGCAGAATCTGCATGTACCCGTAAAAAAGAAACGTACCCCTGCATCGGATCTAGGGTGTAGTCGATTGGAGGAATTGGACGGTTACCGACGCGGATATGCAGCGAACTAGCCACCATAAAGGGTCGCATTATAAATGGCCCCGCTCCCGTTACCGCAAGCGTATCCGTCGCCGTGGGTAGGGGTAAATAGGAAGCTATCGGGCGCTGGTTCTCGCGCCCGACGTCTTGGGCCGTGGCCGTTGTGCTACAGACAAAGCAGCAACAGGCGGCTAGAACCCATAATCCCTTCCGCAGATTGAAGCGGCTGCCAAGATTGAGGTGCCATCGGCAATTGAATTGACTCCGAAAAATGACGCGAACCTGTTTTTTGGAAATAGATTGATTCAACGAATCAGGACCTGCTGTCCATTAAATGCCGTAATGCGAAGACTTTACCCCGCAAAGTAGATCACTGTTTCCTTTTCTCCATCATCCGTAGATAACGCTTGATGCCTCGCCTACCGGATGCTACATTTAAGCCGAATATATCGAACAAAAAGAATCATGCCTGAATTCGGGACCGAAGAAAATCCGTGGCGCATAGCGATCGTTGGCGCCGGTCCAGCTGGCTTTTATGCCGCTGAACACTTTTTCAAGCAATCTGAGTGCGTTGCTCACGTGGACCTTTTCGATCGACTGCCAACACCATTTGGCTTGGTTCGGTCGGGCGTAGCGCCAGATCACGAAAAGATTAAAAATGTTACCCGCGTTTTCGACAAAACGGCCAGCAATCCCCGATTTCGGTTTTTTGGCAATGTTGAATTCGGGAAACACCTGTTCCTGGCTGATTTGCAGAAATTCTACCATCAAGTCTACTTTTCGACCGGCTCGCTGGTAGATCGCAAACTCGGTATCCCGGGGGAAGAACTCGCCAGGAGCCACTCGGCTACTGAATTCGTAGCCTGGTACAACGGACACCCTGACTTTCGCCATCTTTCCTTTGATTTGTCTCAGGAGACGGTAGCGGTGGTTGGGGTCGGAAACGTGGCCGTCGACGTGGCCCGTATTCTTTGTAAAACGGTCGATGAACTCAAGCATACAGATATTGCAGACTATGCATTGGATGCGCTTTCAAAGAGTAAAGTAAAAGATGTAATCCTCATGGGCCGCCGGGGACCGTCCCAAGCGGCGTTTTCTTTGAAAGAAATAAAGGAAATGGGAGAATTGGAAGATGCTTCTTCTGTTACGCTGCCCGAAGAAATGGCACTAGATGTTTATAGCGCGAAAGCCCTTGAAGAGAATCCGGACCGCATGACGGAGAAAACACTGGAAGTCCTCAATGCCATGATAGGTGGATCTAAGCCGGGCGCTGCAAGGACCTGTCATGTGAGATTTCTGGTTTCGCCTACCGCGTTACATCCCGGTCCTGATGGCGGCGTAAGCTCCATGAGTGTGGTTAGAAATAAGATTGAGTCTTCGTCATCCGGTCGACTCTCTGCAAGCATGACCGACGAGACCTTTGAGTGGCCCGTTGGGTTAGTTTTCAGAAGCGTCGGCTACAGAGGCGAAGCACTACCTGATGTCCCATTTCGTGAGGATTGGGGTGTAATTCGAAACGAAAATGGACGCGTGGTCACGGATTCCGGTTCGCCGCTCTTAGGCTGTTACACGGGAGGATGGATAAAAAGGGGTCCCTCCGGAGTCATCGGTACGAATAAACCAGATGCCGTAGAGTCGGTCTCTTGTATGGTTGAGGACCTTAGCTCTGGTAAGCATCTCTCTCCTTCTGAAAGCGACATTGCGGCTTTGGTCAAACAGCGTCAGCCGGCATCGTTTTCGTATGACGATTGGTTGGAGTTGGATCGCGTAGAATCCGAAAGAGGCGAGGCTGTGGGCAGACCGAGAATTAAATTTACTTCCTGCGAGGAAATGACCGCTGCTTTGGGCAAGTAATGCCTGCGAGCATTCGCTGCCGCAAGGTAGGAATGGTCCGCTTTACGCAGCTTTAACAGCGATTATCGGATATCCTTCCTCTGCCAACAGCGCTCTCAGTCCAGCCTCAATACCCGCAAAATTTGGCGTTTGAATAATAGCTTTCCCAATTTCGACCGACTCCACACTGAGATCGTTCCTCGATTCTAGCGCTTCTCTGACGGCCATCACGCAGTGACCACAACTCATTCCTTCAAGGGTTAGTTCGTGCTTCATATACTCATCTTGGCGCCATTACGCCGTTTTTAGTCTTAAACTATTGGTAACGACCGATACACTTGAGAGTGCCATGGCAGCCGAGGCCATGACCGGACTCAAAACAATTCCAAAAAATGGAAATAGAACGCCTGCCGCTACCGGGATACAGATCACATTGTAGACAAATGCAAAAAAGAGATTCTGTTTGATGGTTCTCATGGTTTGGTGAGACAATCGAATGGCCTCTGAAATCAACGCCAAGTCACTTGACATCAGGGTAACGTCGGCAGACTCCATGGCGATGTCAGACCCGCTTCGCACGGCGAAGCCCAGATAGGCATTGGCTAGAGCCGGAGCGTCGTTAATTCCATCCCCCACCATAGCTACTTTGGCCCCAGATTCCATTAGCTCCTCGATAATGCGAACCTTGTCCGACGGCATTAGCCCTGCATGAACTTCCGTGATTCCAACTTTTTTTGCAATTTTAGCCGCCGCCACCTCAGAATCCCCCGTGAGCATCACAAGCCGAATTCCACTTTCCTGAAGGTCTCTAATGGCCCCAATGGCCGTTGGCCTCAAGGCATCGCCTACCTGAATGGCGCCTACATACGTTCCATCGCAAGCGACGTAAAAGACAGATGTGGAGGCCTCTTCAAACGATACGTCGGGTACCGAGGCGCCAGCGCTCGACAAATACGCCGGGCTTCCAACCAAAATGCGTCGTTCGGCCAAAATGCCTCCTTCGGCCAAAGTGCCCCGTTCGGCCAAAATGCCTCCTTCGGATAGCGTCCCAGAAGCCCCTTGGCCCACTTCAGCCGTAAATTCCAAAGCAGACTGAATCGGAATGGAAGCGTCCTTGGCCTTGGAAACCACGGCTTTGGCCAGTGGGTGCTCCGAATGAATTTCAACGGACGCTGCGAAGGCTAGGACTTCCTTTTCTGTCCAGCCTTCGGCCGCTTGAACAGAGGTAACTTCCGGTTTTCCCCACGTAATGGTTCCTGTTTTATCCAAACATAGGACGTTAACCGACCCGGCTTTTTGGAGAGCCTCGGCATTCTTAATCAAAATGCCTTTTTTAGCTGACTTTCCAGTTCCCACTACGATAGCCGTAGGCGTAGCCAAACCGAGCGCACACGGACACGCGATGATTAAAACAGTTACAAACCGAACTAAGGCATGGTTTAAAGCAGGTTCTGGCCCAAAAACAAACCAGATTAGTCCACTAAGTACCGCCAAAACCAGAACAATCGGGACAAAAACGGCTGCAATTTTGTCTGCAAGATTTTGAATTGGGGCTTTTGAGGCGGCAGACCTGCGAACCAAGGCAATAATCTGACTAAGAATAGTATCGCTTCCAACGCGCGTTACCTCGACGATAAGCGCCCCCGTCGTATTCATGGTCCCCGACGATACTCTGCCACCCTTGTCTTTTTTTACCGGCAATGGTTCGCCGGTAAGCATGCTCTCGTCCACATCACTACTTCCCGTGACGACGAGGCCATCAACGGGTACCCTCTCCCCTGGCCGAATGCGAACGAGCATCCCTAACACCACCTTAGATGCCTCCAGGGAATACTCAGAATCTTTGGCTACGACGGTAACGGTTTCTGGTTGAAGATTCATCAAGGCGTGAATGGCTTCGCCCGTTTTTCCCTTGGCCCTTTCTTCCAATACTCTACCAAACAGTATCAACGTGACAATGAGGGCTGCCGCTTCGAAATACACTTCGGGCATTCCATTAGAAAACGGCTGAACAAGGTCGGGAAAGAGGACGGAGGCAAGAGAATACCCATAGGCAGAGCCGACGCCCAAGGCTACTAAGCTGTTCATGTCTGCCGAACCGTGTCGAAGTGCAGACCAAGCGCCTGTGAAAAACGAATGACCGGAGTAAAAAACAACCGGTGTGGCGAGCAGTAGCTGAATAATGTGCTCATTGGGTACATGGAATAATCCATGTGTCATGGCCAAGATAGCCAGCGGTAAACTGAGCACGAGTGCAAAAATGAACTGTTTTCGCGTGTGCAGATACCGAAGTTGTCGAGCCTCTTCAGGATTGGTGTCGGCCTCCACTTCAAGACTTGTATCCGTGAACTCGGCGAATAGTTGTTGAAGGTTATGACCAGAAATCATACCTGAAACATAGGTGACGGAGAAGTCCACGCCATCTGCGGTGACGGATGTTTCAACACCGACTATCCCATTGGTGCCCAACAATTTAGCACGGAGTAATTCACCCTTTTTTGGCGCGTACTCTCCTTTAATGCGCGTCTCCGCCACGGACTTTCTGACGCCATATCCGGTTCGCTCGATTACCGCAATGAGGTCCGCTGCGCTTAGCTTAGAAAGATCGGCCTTGATTACGGCTTCTTCTGTGGCGTAGCTCACGGTTGCAGAGGCAACACCCCCTACATGCTGTAGCTTCCGCTCAATTCTCAAAGCGCAGGCCACGCACGTCATCCCTTCAACGGGTATGGCTAACTCCGTGGCCGATAGTACGTCCGGATCCATGATAGGTGTCCTTTAATCAAGCCAAATTCGTTCTCAACATACTCCCACGTCTATAGTCAATGACGTTACGAAGCTCCTTTGAGTACATAAAAGAGATGAATCGTTACAGGCAATCCTTAATTTAATCGCCGATGGGTGCTCGCATCAAAAAATGAAACTCTGCTCGTATCGAACGTAGCCAGGATGCGCGATCCAACATCTGGTATTTGATTTGAATTGCTCCTGACAACCAGCGTCGTTCCGTTTTTGCTGAGATGAACGATGACCTCATTTCCTAGAAGTTCCACTAGGTCGACGGTGCACTCACATGCATTTAGGCGCTCCTCTCCCCGACTCCTATCGATCGCAGGAAGATCCGTCAAATGGATGTCTTCCGGCCGAATTCCTACCGTCACGTTTACCGGGGATTGCTTTTTGTCGCTGGTAGGGTTAAATCGGTTCGTGATCTCAAACAATAGATCCAAGTTGGCTATTCGGCATACGCTAGTCGAGACGGTCTCTATCTCAGCAGGCAGTAAGTTCATTGGCGGACTTCCAATAAAAGTGGCCACAAAAGTAGTTGCAGGAGCGTTATAGACGTTTAACGGGGTGTCCACCTGCAAAATCTCACCTCGATTCATGACCACAATGCGGTCCCCCAACGTCATGGCTTCAACCTGGTCATGCGTTACGTAAACCATGGTCGTGCCAACGTTTTTGTGCAGCTTTGCAATTTCCAATCGCATGGACGACCGGAGCCGCGCATCCAAATTACTGAGGGGCTCATCAAACAAAAACACATCCGGATTACGAACAATCGCTCTTCCGAGGGCAACGCGTTGCCTTTGCCCGCCCGACAACTCCCCTGGTCGACGATCTAATTCTGATTCCAATCCCAAGAGATGGGCTGCATCAAGCACCATTTTCGCGACGTCTTTTTTCGACATACCTCTTATTTTTAGCCCAAATCCAATATTTTGAGCGACCGTCATATGTGGGTATAAGGCATAGTTCTGAAATACCATCGCCACGTTGCGGTCTTTGGGGGCCCAGTCTGTTACGACTTCCCCGCCAATGAGGACGTCCCCATTGGTCACCTCTTCTAGGCCGGCAATCATGCGTAGAACCGTACTTTTCCCACACCCAGAGGGACCAACCAAAACAAGAAACTCCCCCTCGTTCACTGAAAGAGACAAGTTCTTGACGGCTTCAACGCCCCCTGAAAAGGTCTTCGAAATAGATTTGAGTTCGATGGCAGACATAAAACATCCGGTTTTGACAAAATATACACCAACTACCCCGCCCTGTGGGCCAAAGCGACTCCATTTTTAATAGGGTCGTTCCTATCTTCAAAGCGATCATCCTCCGAAACAAATGACCCGCCGCGAAAAAACTTCCGTTACCATCTATGATGTAGCACGTCGTGCCGGGGTGGCTATTTCGACTGTCTCCAGAGTTTTGAATGATTCGCTCGATGTATCGGAAAGAACCCGAGCGGAGGTTCTTCAGGCCATTGAACATTTACGATATTCCCCGAGCAGGACGGCCCGGTCCCTTGCGCAACAAGAATATCATTCGTTTGCCGTGGCCATCCCATCGTTTACGGCACCCTTTCAAAATGAGTTATTGAAAGGAATACGAGCTTTTGTACGGGATCTAGGCTTGGACCTTCTCATTTGCGATCTGGGCTCAAAAGACATTGATCGGGCATTGCGATCGTTCTTAGATCGCGGTGCCGTGCGAGGACTTCTCATCTGTGGCACTTCGCTCAGTCCAGAAATGACCGAAGAACTCCAAGAGATACAATCCTCCATTGTACTGGTTGGACAAACGTCTCCGGCTTTCGATTCGTTCATGTGGGACGACACCAAAGGTGTGCAAGCGGCTGTCGCCCATTTGATTAACAAGGGTCACACGTACATTTGCATGATTCGTTCAGCCGTTAACAGCGAAACCCAAACGCTACGAATAGACGGATACAAGTTGGCCTTGGAAAACGGCGGAATCCCGTATAATCCAGACCGAATAGTTTCTGGAGGACCAACCTACCATGCCGGATTTAGTGAAGAAGACGGATTCGATGCCATGAAAACCATTCTACAGAGTCATCCGCAATGCACGGCGGTCATGGCGAGTAGCGATGTTCAAGCCATTGGAGCTTTAGCGGCCATCAAAGAGGCCGGGTTAAGGGTACCTCAGGACATGGCTATTGTCGGATATGATGATATAAAAACCAGCCGATTTATTGGATTATCGAGTGTTAACCAAAGCGTCCAACAGATCGGTTTTTCGGCGGCGAAAAAACTCCATGACCGCATTACGGGCTCTCTTCTGGGCCCATCTGAACACATTTTAGTCGAACCAAC
>CALEEY010000279.1 GCA_937877085.1 uncultured Bacteroidota bacterium | reverse complement strand
CAGCTACATTTTCGAAATAAAGTGCGAAATAATTTCGCACATATGTTTTAAGGCTCTACATTCAAAAGGATCTTTCGCATGAGATTGAGCGCAGCGGACAAAACGCGTTCTTTATTGCGAAGCCGATCATTCCCAAACTGCTGCTTCACGGCCACTGTTTGTTGTTCTGTCGACACCGCAATCCAAACCGTTCCAACGGGCTTGTCGGTCGTACCGCCCTCAGGCCCGAGTATCCCTGTCGTGCTCAGGCCAAAGGTTGATCCAAAAGCAAGGCGAACTCCATTAGCCATTTCACTAGCTGTCTGCTTGCTAACAGCCCCAAATGCGGACAAGGTTTCCTCCCGTACGCCGAGGAAGTCCTGCTTTGCTTTGTTTGAATAGGCCACCATGCCGCCTAATAAATAGGCGGAACTCCCCGGGACATTGGTCACTGTGTGGGCTATAAAACCGCCGGTGCAGCTTTCAGCCACCGCAAGCGTTGAACTGGATTGGCTCAACAAATGACCTACTACTTCTTCAATTTTCTGATCATTTTCCCCGTAAATCCATTCCGATGCTCGCTCTCGAATCCAATCCTCAAACTCAGAAAGCCGTTCCTTCGCATCGGGCCCGATGGTCGTAATACGCAGTCGCAGCGAAAGCAGATTGGGCAAGAATGCCAATGATCTTCTTTCGTCCAAAAACCCTTCGAGGCCTTCCAGCTTTTGCTGAAGTGAGGACTCTCCTATTCCAATGACCATGAGGGATTTTTGAGCCCTTCCCTCCAATCCACCCCGCATTTTTAGCCGCGGAAGCACTTGTTGAGTCATGAAGAGCTTCATCTCATGGGGCACGCCGGGCAAAACCACAACGAATTTCCCGTTTCGATCTAAAACTAGGGCCGGCGCTGATCCAGCGGTGTTGACAATCGCTTCAAAGCCTTGTGGTACAAGCGCTTGACCCACGTTGGACGGAGGCATTTCCATACCCCGTGCAGCAAACCTTTGTCTAACAGTCTCCAAAATAGCGTCGTCCTGAACAAGATCGACATCGAAATAGGCCGCAACACAAGATTTGGTTATGTCGTCGTGGGTTGGACCGAGTCCGCCAGTGACAATAATAATGTCATATTGAGTATGGGCCTGCTTCAGGGCCGCCAAAATAGATGCTCGCACATCTCCAACCGTCACACTCATTTCGACCCGGGCGCCCATTGCTGTGAGTTCAGCTCCTATCCAGGCCGAATTGGTATTGACGATTTGGCCAATCAGAATCTCATCACCAATCGTAATAATGGCGACTGTCACCCTATTGACCTCCTCTTTCCTTCGACCATCCTTCAGGATCCTGATACCAGGATTCCAGCGAGGCCACTTCCGCCTTAGAAAGGAGTCCTGAATTCTTCGCTTCCGTCAGAAGGGTTGGGAAATCAGAAAGTGTAAAAAGTGGCGTTTTCGCTTCTAAAAAGGCCTTCTGGGCGATTTCTAATCCGTAGGTAAAAATGGCCAAAACAGCGTGGACGTTGATTCCACCGATTTCCAAGGGCTTAAGTACTGCGGTGGAAGACATCCCGGTGGAAACGAGATCTTCAATGACTACGGCATCCGCTCCCGCAGGAGCGAATCCTTCAATCTGATTACCCTTTCCGTGGCCTTTGGGGGCGCTTCTGACATAGGCCATGGGAAGATTCATTCGGTCCGCCAGCCATGCCGCGTGCGGGATCCCAGCTGTGGCCGTTCCGACTACCAAACTGCATTTGAGGGCGTTTTGGTGGATCAACGACTCAAACCCTTTCGCAATCCGCATACGCACGTCGGGGTAGCCAAGTGTTAACCTGTTATCACAATAAACAGGCGAAATCCGACCGGAGGCCCAGGTAAATGGATGAAGGGGAGTTAGCGATACCGCCCCAATTCGCAGCAAGTCTTGGGCGATTTGAGAACGAAGAGTCGGGTCAGGATTGTCCATCTACCTCTTCTTCTTGATTGATAAAGTAAAGTATTCCCGTATAGATGGTAACGATAGTTACCACAACCAAAGCCCAAAACACATAGGAACTCGACAAAGCCACTTTAGACCACTCTCCGATGACTCCGCCAAACTTGGAACCGGTCATAATCAGAAGTAGTGCGATTAAAAAGGTCAGCTGAAACGTGGTCTTCCACTTAGCAGCGTTTGACGTTTTTAACGTTCGCCCGTGTCGCTTAAGGTATATTCTGAGGGCCGTAATGGACATATCCCGGATGGCAATTAACGCCACCAACCACCAAGTAATCGAATCTGGTCGAATAAATACTAATGCCACAAAAGTGCCCAGAACTAGCACTTTGTCTGCGATCGGATCTAAAAACTGCCCCAAACTTGAATTTGCCTCGTATCTACGAGCCATCTTGCCATCGGCCCAATCCGAAATCGACGCAATTATAAACAGCGCACAGGCCCAAGCCGTTGCGACGAAGGTGTCCAAGAATAGAAGGGCAAGTAATATTGGCGTGACCAAGATTCTACTAATGGTCAGCGCATTTGGTATATGCTTCATTTCCGACGGAGTCTGATCTTGCAATATACTAGACAGAAAATTCTAGAACATTCTCAAATGAGAATGAACGCATAGATTCTGTCGCCTTGTTGTACGGGTTGGTAAAGCAGTCTGACAGAATGTCCGACACCTTAAAACGGCACTGTTCTTGATAAACGATACTACAAACGCTTACATGATGCCTACCTGACATCATGACAAGTCGGCGTTTTTATACTTGAATTGAAATTAACTGAAAAGTCTTCGCGTCAATGGGAAAGATTATAGGTATCGACCTAGGAACCACGAACTCGGTAGTAGCCGTTATGGAAGGCGGTGAACCGGTAGTTATTACGAACGCCGAAGGCGCTCGTACCACGCCATCTATCATTGCCTTCAAAAAGGATGGGGAACGCCTGGTAGGTGCGCCTGCCAAGCGTCAAGCAATTACCAATCCGCACCACACCATTTTCTCCATTAAGCGATTTATGGGTCGCAAGTTTGGGGAAGTGAAGTCGGAAATCAAAACCGTCCCTTACGAAGTGGTCCACGGCGACAACGATACGGCCCGCGTCAAAATTGATGACCGAGTCTACACGCCGCAAGAACTTTCGGCTATGGTTCTTCAGAAGCTAAAGCAGACAGCTGAAGATTATTTGGGCGAAAAAGTGACAGAAGCTGTAATTACAGTTCCTGCCTACTTCAATGATGCCCAAAGAACCGCAACCAAAGAAGCAGGTGAAATCGCCGGTCTAAACGTCCGACGCATTATCAACGAGCCAACCGCAGCAGCGCTTGCTTACGGCTTAGATAACAAACATGCGGAGGAAATCGTAGCGGTGTTCGACCTTGGAGGTGGAACCTACGATATATCCATTTTGGAACTAGGCGATGGCGTTTTCGAGGTAAAATCGACCAATGGCGACACCCACTTGGGGGGAGACGATTTTGACCAACGTCTCATTGACTGGATTGCTGACGAATTTAAAAAAGCGGAAGCCATTGACCTTCGCAAAGATGCTATGGCGCTTCAGCGCCTGAAAGAAGCAGCTGAAAAGGCTAAGGTTGAGCTATCCAGCTCTACCCAGACCACCATCAACTTGCCATTTATTACGGCAACTCAGGATGGTCCAAAGCACTTAACCCTTGAACTATCCAGAGCCAAATTTGAGCAATTGGTAGACGATCTCGTTCAGAGAACGCTTCCTCCAATGGCAAAAGCACTAAAAGATGCTGGCCTCACGATTGCTCAGGTCGATGAAGTGATTATGGTTGGAGGATCAACCCGCATTCCAAAGATTCAGGAAGTCGTTGAGCAGTTCTTCGGCAAGAAGCCCAACCGTTCGGTGAATCCAGATGAAGTGGTCGCTTTAGGCGCAGCCATTCAAGGAGGCGTTCTTTCGGGAGATGTGTCTGATGTGCTATTGTTGGATGTCACTCCGTTAAACTTGGGAATAGAAACGCTTGGCGGTGTCTCGACGACGTTGATTCAAGCCAACACCACGATTCCTACCAAAAAAAGCGAAACATTCTCGACAGCTGCAGACAATCAGCCATCTGTTGAGATTCACGTGCTTCAAGGCGACCGGTCCATGGCCGCTGACAACCGCACCATTGGACGATTCCATTTGGATGGCATCCCCCCTTCTCAGCGAGGAATGCCCCAAATCGAAGTATCGTTCGATATTGATGCCAATGGTATCCTGAGCGTGTCTGCCAAAGACAACGCTACTGGAAAACAGCAGTCGATTCGAATTGAAGCTTCTTCGGGCTTGTCCGACGCCGATATCGAGAAGATGCGCATGGATGCTAAGTCACATGCTGACGAAGATTCAAAGAGAAAAGCGGAAATTGAAAAATTCAATACGGCTGACTCGTTGATTTTCTCGACGCAGAAAAATTTGGCAGACTACGGAGATAAACTTCCAGCAGACAAAAGAGCCAAGATTGAAGCAGCCCACGAGCGCTTGAAAGAAGCTCACAAGGCTAAAAACGTTGAAGAAGTTGAATCTTCGATGCAACAGTTGAACGAGGCATGGAGCGAAGCCAGCCAGGACCTATATCAGGCTCAGCAAGCGGCCTCATCTAAAGATGCTTCCGGCGCAGGTGGTGAAAATCAAGCCGATTCAGCTACCAGCTCCGACGATGAAGCTAAAGACGTGGATTATGAGGTCGTTGAAGAAGAAGAAGACAAAGCGTAAGTCTTCCTATTTGTAAACCGGCCGAAAGGGTCTCGCGGGGCGCGGATGCAAAGCATCCGCGCCCCGCTTCGTTTTAGTCTAAGCTGAAAATAAGGGCCCGCTTGCGTCCGCTATTTAAGAATCAGATTGAATGCAATGTTGACCTCGGGCTTGGTCAACAACGCACCAAACATGGCCGATGGAGGCTCCATCTCATAGTCCTTCATATTGAGATCGAGATTGCCTGTAAAAACAAAGCTTCCTGCAGGATTTTTTGAGCTGGTCAGTCGAATAGTTACCGGGTTCGTAACCCCAGCCATGGTCAGTGCGCCATGTACGTCAAACGTGTTGGCGTTAATGGCATCCGCCTTGCCCATTTTAAAGGAAAGGGTTGGATTTTCGTCCGCCTTGAAAGCACCTCTCATAAGACGATCCATAATCATGGACCGCCCTCCTTTCATTCCAACGACTGGGATAACAAGCGTTGCAGCTATCGGAGTACCCGACTCAAGGCTAACTTCGCCACTAAATTCTAAGGCGTTAACCTTCCAGTCCGACTGATTCGACTTTCCATCGACTACAATAGTCGACTCAGGCGCGTAGGTCAGTCCTGATTGACCAAACGCAATAAATGGCGTGCACAGAATCAAAAGAGACAAGATTGAACAGAAACGCTTCATACGAGTGGTTTTAATAGAAAAGAGGTTAATAGCAAATTGAAACACTTTTATGCATTATTATGATCCCAACTGGCATTTTAGCTGCATCATCGTATCTTCACGGGATGAAGTCTAACGCTAACCAAATTAACCTTGTCGATTCCGGAAATGAAGAAAAAAAACGCCTCCTCTGCTAACTCGGATTCCCGCAGAGATTTTTTGAAGAAGAGCGCGCTCGCCGCTGGCGCGGTAATGGCAAGCGCACATTCCGCTTCCGCTGCAGCCAAGGTATTTGGCGTTCCGGCCAAAGGTAGCGTACTTGGAGCTAATGACCGTCTAAACGTTGGTTTTGTTGGAGTTGGAGGTCAGGGATTTACGCACGTTCAATACGTGACAAATTCGGACAAGGATCTCAATAAAATCCATGAATACGAATATAATGCCGTGGGCGTTGCCGGTTGTGACCTGTATTCAGGTCGTCGCGACCGGGTTCAAGCCCGACTAGAAGGTGTTCGCGACAGCAGAAACCTCGGGGACTATAAAGTGCAGATCTTTGAAGATCACCGTAAGCTCCTTGATAATAAAGACATCGATGTGATATTTATTGGAGCGGTAGACCACTGGCACTCGACGATTGCCATCGATGCTATGAATGCGGGCAAACATGTTTATTGCGAAAAGCCTATGACCCGCTATTTGGGAGAAGCTTTTGAGGTGTACGACGCGGTAAAACGAACCGGAATGAAGTTTCAAATCGGATCGCAGTACACCACCGAAGCCAAATGGCATAAAGCGGGTGAATTGGTGCGAGCTGGCAAAATAGGCGCTCCTACTTTTGCCCAGAATTCCTATATGCGAAACACTCCAGATGGTGAGTGGAATTACTACGGTCTCGAGGAAGGCGTAACACCACAATCGTTGGACTGGAATCACTGGCTAGGTAAGGTGCACAACAAAATTGAGTTCAATCGCGAACACTATCACCGTTGGAGAAAATATTATCCTTATTGCGCAGGAATTCTAGGGGATCTATTGGCTCATATGATCCACCCTCTCATTATTGCTGCAGATGTACACGAGCTACCCCTCCGGGTTGTCTGCATCGGCAATAAGAAGGTGACGGATGCCACTGTCGGTCCTGACGACCGATCAGTAAATGACAATACCCAGCTTTTGGTTGAATTTCCTTCAGGCTTGTGCATGCTCATTGCTGGATCTACAGTAAATGAACAGGGCGTAGGCCAAATAATTCGCGGGTCGGAGGCCACTTTGTACTTTGGGGGTAATTCTGTCGAATTACGTCCAGAACGGCCATTTGCTGACCTAGTGGATCCTGAAAACTTTGAGAACCTACTTCCTGGCGTGGACATCGCACCCCATGCAGGTAATTTGTTCGATTGCATCCGGAACGGGAATGAAACCAACGGAAATATTGACGTTGCTATTATCGCGCAGACAATAATTTCGATGGCCGAAGCATCCGATCGCTTTGGAGAGGCTATTTTTATCAATACAAAGGATCGTTCGTTCCACACGGGCGGCGGTACCATCATTCCGGTTCCTACGTATGGAACGTTTGAACTGTCGTAAGAAGTGACTTCAGGCTTTAAATCGCTTGGTTGAGTGGGGCGGGCGCCAAAGGCGCCCGCCCCACTTTTCTTTTGACAATACCAGAACTGAAAAGCCGAGATTGATTCTACTATGGAGGCAGCACAAACCATTCGATTGGCCACCCATGCGATGGCTACCCGGTTTGAGTTCGTCCTCAACGGAGAGGACCCCGTCCAACTCCGCGCTGCTGGCGAAGAAGCGCTCCGCGAAATCAATCGCATTGGGAAGCGATTTAATTATTACGATGCATCCAGCGAACTTTCGCGCGTCAACCGAGAAGCATTTGGTCAGGACCTGCCCGTTGCCGGCGACCTTTTTGAACTGTTTCAACAGTGCGAATGGGCTTGGAAAGTAACGAAAGGCGCATTCGATCCGACCATTGGTCCCCTCATGCGCCTCTGGAATTTCGGGAATGACCGCTCTCAGGTCCCTTCGCAGAAAGATGTTACGCTGGCCCTCGCTAGAACGGGTTGGCAACATGTGGTTTTGGACCCAAAAAAGACAACCGTTCGGTTTTTAAAAACAGACTGTGAAATTGATCTTGGCGGCATTGCGAAAGGATGGGCTTTGGACGAGGCAAGGGCATTGTTACAACAGGCAGGTGTCCAAAGCGGGCTCATACACGGCGGAACAAGCAGTGTCATAGGTATAGGAACGCCCCCTAACGAAAATGCGTGGACCGTTGGAATAGAAGATCCTTACGAAAGCCTCCAAGCACCGAGCTGGTTTGAAAAATCGTATCTAAAAAACGCTGCCCTATCCGTCTCTGCGATTCGTGGTAAATCGACGACCATAGGAGATATAGAGTACGGACACGTGATCAACCCAGCGAACGGGATGGCCATTTCAGGCCCTTTCGTTTCCATCGTTGAAGCGACGCGAGCAGTCACCGCGGATGCGCTTTCTACAGCTCTACTTGCTGGTTTTCATATTCAAAGAGACTTTACGGACTCGACGGTAACCCGCGCAGACCTATTCCACAAAATCGAATCTGGCTGGAAATTGAAATTTCGCAGCTAAAACCACAACGTTTTTTATCTTCAAAGCCTATCTTGGGCCAATCGTTCACCCATTCAAAAGGATCTGTGTTTAGAAATCGCCTATCTCGTCGCAGTTTTTTAAAAAAGAGTTCGTTCGGCACACTTTCTGGTGTTCTTGCGTCAGCAGAGCTCATTCCTGTTGAAAAAGCGCATCTTAATACGGAGGCCCAACGGGACGAGGCCATTCCTTGCGCCGTCATTGGATTTGGTGAGTGGGGACGTGAGATTTCTAAAGCGATCCATGAGTTAAAAGACACGGAGCTTAGCGTTGTTTGTGACCATTTCCCCTTGATGCTGCGCCGCGTCCAGCGCGACTTTCCAACGGCTAAAACGGAAGCTGACTACCGCAATGTGTTAATGGACGATTCCATTAAGGCGGTTTTCGTAGCGACCCCAACCCATCTTCATCGCGAGATCGTGATTGCTGCACTAAAGGCTGGAAAACACGTGTATTGCGAAGCCCCCCTTGCCCATACGATCGAAGACGCCAGAGCCATTGCCGTGGCTGCCAAGCAAGCGAAGGGGCAAATATTTCAAGCCGGACTCCTTAATCGGACCGAGCCTCAATATCGCTCAGTTTTTGGGTTTGTACGGAGCGGGGCTCTTGGAAAAGCAAACATGACCCGTTCTCAATGGCATTTCAAGGACTCTTGGAGGCGCACCTCGTCCTCTGGCGCTCGAACGGAAGAACTCAACTGGCGTCTAGATGACAGTGTATCCTTAGGGCTTATCGGCGAAATCGGCATTCAACAATTGGATACCTGCATGTGGATGAATGGCCAATTGCCAAAGTCGGTATCCGGGTTCGGCAGTGTGTCTTTTTGGAGAGATGGAAGAGCGGTGCCAGACACGGTTCAAGCGGTCATTGAATTTCCAAATGGCGAAAACCAGCTTTTTGACGCGACCCTTGTGAGCGGTTTTGATGCCGCTTATGATCTCTATTTTGGTAGCGACTCGACCATCATCCTTCGGGATAACAAGGCTTGGATGTTCAAAGAAGTCGATGCACCTCAGTTGGGCTGGGAGGTTTATGCACGCAAGGACCGATTCTACAAAGAAACAGGAATTGCGCTCTTAGCAAATGCTACAAAACTCGATTCCCTTGGAACAGACCCGACGGCGGACGACCCCAATGCCAAAGCTCCCATTTGGCATGCCATTAAGTCTTTCGCAGACAACTTGAATTTTGGGACCTTAGAGTCTATTGTCAACTATCAGATGGCCTACGAAGCCACCGTGGTGGCCATTAAGGCGAATGAAGCTATACGTTCCGGCTCCAAAATCGACTTTCTACCCGAGTGGTTTAGCATAGACGGCTAACCCCTACGATCCGAAACCCAGAACCTAGGGACACGCTCATTCCGACAGGCCACTAATCGGCATAAGGTCTTGCAGCCCAAACACTTCTATAGCATTACGCGAAGTTATGGCTTCAACCTCTTGCACCGATAAGTTTCGAACAGCAGCCAATTTCTCGACCACCTGAGCAATCATAGAAGGCTCGTTTCTCTTTCCCCGAAAAGGGGCTGGGGCCAGGTAGGGGGAATCGGTTTCAAGCACGATTCGATCCATGGGAATATCTGCCACCGCATCTGGGACGCCTCCGTTTTTAAAAGTGAGGGTCCCTCCTAGCCCGACGTGAAAGCCTAATTGTAAAACCGCGTGGGAAATATTTGAAGGCCCACCAAAACAGTGAAATACACCTCTAATGCGATCTGGATGCGGGGAAGCCTCTTTCTCCTCTCTCACAATGCGAATAAGATCTTCCGATGCCTGCCGATCGTGAAACACAATAGGCTTGTCGACCCGCGCGGCCAGTCGAATATGTCGGCGCACGAAATCGTGCTGCTTCTCGTTAAAGGACGTGTCCCAATAGTAATCCAAGCCCGTTTCGCCGATGGCAATTATGCGCTCGTCTTCTGCCCACCTTTCGATTTCGGCGAAATCTGCGTCGGTTGCAGCATTCACTTCGCACGGATGCATGGCTGCCATGACATGAAATAGGGGCCACTTTTCCCGCAAATCAAGAGCCTTGGTTATCGATGGTAAATCGATGGCGGGCAACAGTATAGCCTTGATTCCCGCCAGTTGGGCCCGCTCTATGACCTGTTCCAGATCTGAATCGAACTGATTGAGGTAAAGATGGGCGTGCGTATCGATTATCATCCGTAAAATATCTCTTGAGTAACTCGGGCGGAGACCGTGTAAACTATAAACTGTTCTGATCCACAGAGTTTCCATTTTGGCTGGGAAAATGGATCTCGTTCCTGTCAGGTTGCCTTGATTTCTATTACATTGGAGCCGTGAAACACACTCGTACCATATTTCAAATTACGCTTCTTTTAGCCTCCTTGCTGGCGCTGATTCCCATGATCAACGCGGCCTTGGATTGGCAGGAAGTAGCGCGCTATCAGGCGGACGACGGCTTTCCTATTGAGCCCTCCGCTAGAGGCTCCGATTGGGTGGTATGGAAAGAATCGGACGATGGTATTGTTGCTGGCTACGTTTTCCCCAACGGACCCGGGGATCGAGGCGGAATTCAGCAAGGGGATCGGTTTTACATGCTGGAGTACCAGCAGTTTTTTGATTCAGAAGACCTCAAAAATGCCATCGCCGGAATCAAACCTGGACTTTCTAGAAGCTATGTGGTGGTCCGTAACGAGGAGATCGTCAACTTAAATGTGACATTTGAGCGCCACCCGACCTTTTTATATCCCAGATCTCCTTGGGTGTGGCAGTTTGCCATTTGGGGCTTCACCATTGGAGCGTTTTTCCACTTGCTGGGATTATTTATTGCCGGACCTTTAGCGGTGCACTCAACTCGGGCTCGTTTTGAAGTATGGCTTATTGTGGTTTCGTCGTTGTGGATTATTGGCAATCTCGTCCGGCTTTTAAGCGTTGAATTATTTGGGCCTGCTCCGGTTGGCACACCCTACGACACCGCCTTCCAACTTTTCACTTTTGTAGGACTCGTTGGGTGGATTGGATTTCCAGTTCTGCTTGTTAAAAAGCTGTCAAAAGATGCCGATTTGGATGAAATCGGGCTTGGTAGGCTTCTCCCCCTCACATATATCCCTCCCGTTATTTTGTCCTTTGCGGTCGTTTTGACTTCGATTACGGGCCATATCGGCCCCTTAACGATGGAGGAACTGCTGGTCCCGATTCTTTTTTATGCTTCGATCTACATAGGTGTCGCCGCGGTGGTCTCCCTTGGACTCAGCCTAGCAGATTCGACTCATAAAGACCGCAACTCCATTCAATGGGGGCGAACCGAAAGCCTAGTTATTTTTGTGATTTCCCTGGTCGCGGCTCTCGCTGTATTGGATGTGATCCCTGTCCTTTCGGGGTTTTCAGACCAGACAGCCGCCTGGATCATTGTTTCCGCTCAGCTACTCGCTGTTGTTCCGGTGACCCTTTACAGCCTGGGCACGCTCAGATATGGAAAGGTGGATGAAGTGCTCAGCGGAGCGTTTGTCTACGTTCTGGTCATTGGACTCATCTTTTTCTCTTTTGTGGGCGGACTAACACTGATGGACGCCTTATTGATGACATCGGGGAAAACGAGAATCGTCTTGGAAGGAGCTTTCGTGGTGGTTCTTCTGGTCGTTTTCGAACGGACGGCGCGGCGACTTCGGCTTTTTGCATCCTCCTTTTTTGCGAATGAACGTTTTCGTGGCCGTCAGATTATCAGCCAGTTTCAAGAGGAACTGCCAGACATTTTGGACGAAAGTTTACTGGCTCAAAAGGCGATTGACGTCATAGGAAAAGTTTTTGGTTCAAGAAGTGCGATCGTTTTTTTACGTAGCCCTGCCGATCAGACATGGATCATAAAGAGATTCAATCCAGAACCACCGTATCTGACCGAAACGGTTTTTCACGCCGTTTGGAGGCATTTTGAATTTAAGCCAACTATTTGGGCTCGAAATCCTGAGCTGAATCAACATCCCTTACCAGCCGCCGACAGAGATCTTCTACTGGATCACCGGGCAGCGTTGGCCATCCCTATTCGAGGCGACTCCGCTTCGGTGGGCTTAATTATCCTTGGATTTAAATCGCGCCGACGTTCTGTCTACAATTTAGAAGACATCGATCAACTACGGTCACTGGCGGGGAATCTTGCCCTTGCCATTGACCGGCTCGGATTGGTTGAAAGAGAAAAGAAACTAGCCGCCGAAAGTACCCAGGCTCATCTAGTGGCCCTTAGATCTCAGATAAACCCGCATTTTTTGTTCAATGCATTAAATACGTTGATTTCTCTGATTGAAGAACGCCCGCACGAAGCCGAAGCTGTCGTCGAACACCTAGCGGCCATTTTTAGGCACACGTTGAACACGAGTAGTCGTCCATTTGTCAAAATGGAAGAGGAATTCTCCATTGTGGAGCACTATCTAGCCATCGAACGCGCTCGATTTGGGTCGAAATTAGATATTAGTTGCGTGTTGGACGATGCCTTTCGAAATCACTCTGTTCCTGCGTTTTTGGTACAGACGTTGGTCGAAAATGCTATTAAACACGGCCTTGAAAAACGTAGAACCGGAGGTTCCTTGTCCATCCGGGTTCAGAGTGCCCTAGCGTCAGACGGTGCCCGAGCAGGC
>CALEEY010000278.1 GCA_937877085.1 uncultured Bacteroidota bacterium | reverse complement strand
CATCCGGACCATTCCCCTAGAAGTTGAGCTGCACGAGACGGTATACGACGCCAACTACACGATGAAAAATAAGCCTGCGTTACTCGTCCAAGTTTTTACGGATGATGGGCTGATTGGCATTGGTGAAGCTGCCCACTTTGGAGGGCCGATGAGCTCCACAGCACACGTCATTGAGCAGGAATTGAAGCCCTACTTAGTCGGGAAAGACCCGATCAATACAGAGCTTCTTTGGGATCTGATGCACAAACGTGCGTACAAGCATGGTCGGGGAGGAATAGTCATCGCAGCCATGAGCGGAATCGACATTGCGCTTTGGGACCTTAAAGGAAAAATTACTGGGTTGCCGTGCTGGCGTTTGATGGGCGGATATCGAAAGCGAGTACCTGCTTACGCCACAGGTGGCTTTTACTCAGAGAGCAAAAACCTTGAAGCCTTAGCTGATGAAATGCAAGCCTACGTTGACGCAGGCTTTAGAGCAGTCAAGATGAAAGTCGGTAGAAACAGCGGTGTTGAGTTATCACCCTTGCGCGCTTCAGAGGAATGCGGCATTGCAGAAGTCACACTTGATGAAGACATTCAGCGAGTTGCTCTCGTACGACAAACTATTGGCCCTGACATAAAACTGTGTGTGGACGCGAACGGCGCCTGGGATGTGGCCACAGCCGTAAAAATGGGACAGAGAATGGAGCCTTTTGATGTCTACTGGTATGAAGAACCAGTTTGGCCAGACGATCTGCTTGGCAGCAAAGAAGTCGCTCAAAAAGTATCCATACCCGTTGCTGGGTACGAAACATGTAGCTACGGCCTCGTAGATTTTCAAAGGTATATCAGCCATCGGGCGGTACATTTTGTACAGCCCGATGTTGCCTGGTCAGGCGGATTAACCGAATGCTTGAAAATCGCTCACATCGCCCAAGCTGCAAACTTACCCGTCGCCCCTCATATCCACGGCTCTGCCGTAGCCGTCGCCGCAGGTCTTCATCTTCTAGGTGCAATTCGAAATGGAAGTATGGCTGAGACCGTATTTCCGGCACATCCTTTAATGACAGAACTCGTTAAAGAACCGTTAACCATAGAAAAAGACACTGGCGACATTATTTTGTCAGAAAAACCTGGCCTAGGCATCGAACTCAATTTAGACGTGGTGGAACGATATCGTACAACTGGATATTAAGGACTAAGGCTTAGCCCGCCACGCCCTGGTCTTTTTTTGTGCAAAACTTAAATCCTCAGAAGAGAGCTGAGAACTGATATAAGTTCTCAATTTATCAAGCTCTGTTCTTTCTTTTCCGGTGGAGGCCGTCGCCGCCAAATTACTCCACACATATGCACCAATCAGATCCTTATCTGTGCCAAGGCCTTCGTAATACATCCAAGCGAGTTGACTCTGCGCTTTAACGTCACCCTGATTAGCCGCTAGCAAAAACCACCTCAGCGCCGCTTTAAAGTCTTTCGTGTTCGAAAAACAATACCCAAGCAGATATTGCGCGTAGGCATCGCCCGATTTCGCCGGCTCTTGATACCAGTGTGCAGCTTGCGCGTAGTCAACTGGCACGCCATCAGCGCCAAAAAAGTACAACTTTCCAAGAGTATCGTAAGCAGCAGCATATCCCTCGTTGGCCGCAGCTTCTAACCATCCCACAGCTCCTGGCGCATTACTCGCTGTACCGAGTCCATTTAGCAGCAGGTATCCGACCATAAATTTTGACTCGGCATCATCCCCTTTTGCCGCTTTAGAAAACCACTTAAGCGCCTTTTCGGAATTTTTTGCAATTCCGTTGCCCTCATAGTAGGCCCAAGCAAGTGCTTTATACACAGATGCTTCACCCCCATCAGCAGCCTGCTCAAAATATTGCATCGCCAATTGAGCATTCTTCGCTCGGCCCTCTCCGCGAGCATACATGTAGCCGATTGCTGCACTTGCGCCACTATGGCCTTGTTCCGCTGCCGCTTCAAAAAAATCAGCCGATTTGTTTAGATCCTTTTTAACTCCAGTACCATTTTGATACATTCCTCCCACCAAGTATTGCGCATCAACGCGGTTTTGAAGAGCAGCCTTTTCATACCAAATGAGCGCCTGGGACAAATTTGGCTCCCCCAAGAGACCAGCATAATAGATGTACCCAACCATCTCTTGCGCACCAATATGTCCGGATTCAGCAGCTACAAGATAAGCATTCAAAGCTTTTTGCACGTTCCGCTTAACCTCTTTACCCTCAAAATGACGCCCGCCAGCAATCAATGCTGCGTTTACGCTACCTTGTTCAGCGGCCTTGCCATACCACATAACACCCAATTCCGAATCACGAGGGATGAAATCCCCGGTTAAATATAAATTGCCAAGACGCTCCTGAGCTTGAATGAAATTTTGTTCCGCACTTGTCCTGTACCACTTTACCGCCAAAGCGAAATCCTGGGGAACGCCTCGCCCTCTGAAATAACACTCACCAAGATAAAATTGACCCTGGGGATCACCATCTAAGGCAGATTTCTCAAAAATACTAAAGGCGGCGAGGTAATTTTCTGCTTCGTACGCACGCTGACCATCCGTAACTGCAGCCTGAGTTGAAAAAGCAAACAGGAAGATGAAGGGTAATAAGCCACGAAAAAGAAACATGACAGCTCCAAACACTTTTGGCTTTGATTAACGCATTTCACACATCGACCAAGCCAAATAGTTAAGTCAAAAAAGTAGAAGTAACATAGCCTCTAGGAAAGCGAAAGGCAAGTGCCGAGTCTAGTCAGATAGACGTTCCCAAGCAAACGAAGAGCGACGCACAAAGATTTCGACCAGGTATGCGACCAACGCTAGAATCATCAGAATAGGCCACAATGCAAAGCGCTTTTGCACCGTGTCGTCACCAGGCGCGAAGACTTGATCAGCACGCGCATCAAGCCCTCCTCCGGTGGATAAAGCAACCGCCGATAACAATTCAAGATTAGGCCCTGAGAAGCGATATTCAGCAGGGAAGCTTGGGAAGACAGATCGCGATCCGGCCATATCTACAACATCATCAGAGATATCACCCTTGGCCAACAGAGTTGCGGAAACTGGCTGCTGCTCCTTAAAGGGCACAACTAATTGATATTGGCCTGGTGCGATTTGCGACATATTAGCTACCCGAACCTCCTGTCCAACGCTGAGGTTCAACTCAGGCACCAAACCATTCCTATAATTACCGTCCTCAGTAAGTAGCGTTAAGTTAAAAATAGCTACGTCGCCTTGTCGTTCGCCATCGAAAAAAACTGTCGTCGAACCTAATTGCTTGAGAACACCACGTGTGAGTTGCGACCAAAATTTACCGTAACCCTCCCACTGAACCCAATCAGCAGACCAGCGGTTTTTTACGTCCGACGTAAAAAATATTGTCTTTCCCAAGCCATACTGCCAACGCGTCAATAAAGGAGCACCCTGTTGGGTCACTAATATTGTCTCTGCAGTATCCTTAGGCTTAACGGCAATATGGCCCTTTAGTGGTGGGGCAGTTTGCAGGTCAACCCCGGATAAAGACCCAATCGCTTGTTTCATCACAGTCAGGATTGGTTCTTCTACAAGACTGGTTCCCACAACCTTCTTGGTTTCCTCAGTAAAAATCTGGGGAATCGATTCTGCAGAGAGCGCCAAATAATTACGTCCTCCGCCCCAGCTTGATAATTGCCGCATCAAACCCGGATTCCCCCCCTCCCCAATCGTAACGGTAGAAATCACAATATTACTATCCCTCATTCTTTTAACTAAGCGTTCATATTCAGCTGGGGCAGTGTCACCATCTGACAGAAGAATGACATGTTTGGTAGGGACATCAAGATCTTTAAGTAGCCGATAAACGATACCTAATGCTGGGTATATATTAGTTTGTCCGCTCGCCTGAATACGACTGATGAGCGCCTCGGCTTTACGTTTAGACTTGACCTGTTCGACGGGAACAGGGACATATGGCTGCGAATCAAAAGCAACGACACCAAAGTAATGCTGCTCTTCGAGCAAGTCCAGGGAAGCCCGAGCAGCCTCTTTTGCATATTCAATCTTACGACCTTTC
>CALEEY010000277.1 GCA_937877085.1 uncultured Bacteroidota bacterium | reverse complement strand
CAAATACAAATGGCTCGAACCGCGGCACATGGTGAACATCTGCCATCGATGGAGCCACGATAGGAACATGGAAATCCAGAATGCGTTCTTCAACGGCACCGGCTACGAATCCTGGGAGAGCATCTGGGGCTTGTGGAATGGCATCACCCCCCGAGATGGCGAAGTACTGCGCCGATCAGCCACTATTATGCGTGCCTATCCAGACTTGCTCGTAAGTAAGGATTGGGAACCGCATACACCCACTCTCCAAAAAGGTATTTATGCCAGCCGCTTCCCCGGAGAGAAGCGGACGCTCTGGACGCTTATCAACCTTGCCGCCCAAAATGTTAACGCCCCCCAACTGCGCGTCCCCCACATCCCCGAAACCCGCTATTTCGACCTCTGGCACGGGGTGGAGCTGAAGCCAAAGCTGGAGGCCCAGGAGGCGGTCTTGAGCTTCGAGATCGAAGGGTACGGGTTCGGTTCCGTGCTGGCAGTCAACGGCGCCCCGGACGAGAAATTAAACACGCTGCTGGCCAAGATGAGTAAGCTCGCCAACAAGCGCTTGGCTGAATTCTCTAACGAATGGAAGTTCCTGCCGCAGAAACAGGTGCGTATTGCGGCCACGAAGTCGGCTAAATCGACACCGCCAGGCATGACTCGAATCCCCGGAGGCACCTTCAACTTCAAGGTTGAGGGTATCGAAATTGAGGGATTAAACATGCCCGGAACCGACGTGCAGTATCCTTGGGAGGATTCACCACGCCGCTATCACAGCCACCCGGTGACGCTGAAGCCTTACCACATCGACACCTACCCGGTGACCAACGAGCAGTTCAAGAAGTTCGTCGACGCTACCAAGTATCACCCGCGCGATGATTATAACTTCCTCAAAGACTGGAAGAATGGAACCTACCCGGAGGGCTGGGCCAAGAAGCCGGTCACTTGGGTTTCCTTGGAAGACGCCCGCGCCTACGCCGCCTGGGCCGGCAAGCGCCTCCCGCATGAAACCGAGTGGCACTACGCCGCGCAGGGGACCGATGGACGTCTCTATCCATGGGGCAACGAGCTGAACGCCGAGGTGATTCCGCCGGAGTGCAAGAGCCAAGAGCTGCGTCCGCCTACCGATGTGGATGCCTTCCCCAAAGGTGCCAGCCCGTTCGGCGTCATGGATATGGCGGGCAATGTCTGGCAGTGGACCGACGAATACCACGATGAGCATTCGCGTGGCGGCATCCTCCGTGGTGGCAGTTACTTCAAACCGCAGGGATCGGTCTGGTATTTCCCCAACAAGCTTGAGCTGAACACCCACGGCAAGCTGCTGCTCATGGCTCCGAGCAAGGACCGCGCCGGCACCCTCGGCTTCCGCTGTGTGGTCGATGCGGCGGAATAAGCGATCCCAAATAATTATTACCACCAATGAACAGACTAGATGTAATGAAAAAGTATCTATCAGTGCCGGCAATGCTTTTGCCATTCGCGATGGTGTTGTCACCCAGTGCCATCGCCGCCATCACTCCCGCGCCCTATGTGGTGCCGGCGGTGGTGAAAGACAGCCAGGATATGCAGATCCCCGACCGAGTGCATCTTGATGTTAACAGCATGCTCGGTGCCCGCATCCAAGCGAATACCACTACGCGTCTGTTGGAGACGGTGGATGTGGACCGGTTACTCGAAGGGTACCGCAATCGTCCAGGTTGTATGATTTGGGATGGTGAACATATCGGTAAATATCTACATGCCGCCAGCCTGGCCTGGGCCAACAGCGGCGATGAAAAGCTTCGTGCCAAGATCGCCAGCGCGGTGACGGAATTGATGAAATGCCAGGAAGCCGACGGCTACTTGGGCACCTACTTGCCGGATAACCTAGGTACCACCAAGCCGGTGTCGGTTAAAAAAGTCGTTCCCGAAACGGACGAAGACCTCGCTGCCGTGCCCCCTGTTCCCGACTGCTTGCCCGCCGTTTCCGAAAGCCAATCCCGCACCGGTAATGTGAAAGGCTCGCTGATCCAAGGCACGCTGATCTCCACCTACGACGGAACCAAGCAGGATCAGGATTGGTATGCGGTGACGTTGGCCCAACCCTCCGTCGTGGGCTGGGTGGTCTTTACGCATGGCCAAAACTTTCCAAATGGCGGCTGGTTCGATGCCTCTAAAGGGAAACCGCAGGTTCAAGTGCAGACCGTGAAGGACGGCCCTTGGACCACAGTGGGTGAGTTGACCGACTACCCCGCCACAACTGCCAACGATAACAAGAAAATCACCAGCAAGGCCGGCTATTCCTGCACTCTCGCCGAGCCGGTGAAGGCGCTTAGCGTGCGCGTCATCGGCCGGCCCGCCAGTGGTAATAATCCAAACGGAGCATTCTCGTCCAGCTCTGGACTGGCGGCGTATACCTCGCCCATCGCCGGTGGGGTCAACGCTCTGTCACAGAACAAAGCCAAGTCCCCGAAACGCTGGACGGAGTGGGATGTGTGGTCGCACAAATACAATCTGCTCGGCCTCCTGACATGGGTACGCCTGAGCGGTGACCAATCGGCCATGAACTCCTGCCGGAAGATGGGTGACCTGCTGTGCAACA
>CALEEY010000276.1 GCA_937877085.1 uncultured Bacteroidota bacterium | reverse complement strand
CACGACCTGCGTATTCCGTACGGCTCCGCCGGCAAAAAACAAGGCAAGCAGTTTACCTTCCAGGTGGACCCTCTTTCCACAAATGGCCGGTACTCCGGGTTCTGGGACATGTCATCCGGCAAGCATGTTACCTTGCTCGGTTCGGCTAGGCTCGGTACGTGGAGCCTTTTAGCTCCGCCCGCTCTATCCCGTTTGATGGACGAATGGAATACGGTCGACACGTTCCTATTGTCTGCATTTGCAGAGCAAAACACACCCTTCGCCAACCTTCCAAGTACGGGGAATCCTGCCATTCAATTTGCAGATATTCATGCGGCTTCAAAAGTGCGATTTGGAGCATTAAAAACGTGGAATACGTCTGCTTATTGGGGGCGAAGTAGCTTGGGAAATAGTCTAGCCAACATTGATTTGCTGGCGGATCCCTCGAGTTTGACCAATCAGTTAAGCGGCTTCAAAGATTTATATAGCTGGCAGACCGGGATGGCTCAAACACGGCTAGATGTGGTTCAGTCGGCACACGCGTTGACTTCAATTGGCCTGAAGAGCAGCTTTTACAAGCTTTCTCACGATTTTGAGGTACCTGATCAACTATCGGGAGAGACTGCTGAAGACGATGGAAATAGGGTTTTTGAGCTTACTCTAGATGGCTCAATGGACTATTTCGCCGATTCGGGGATGGAACTGGACATTGGAGCCGAAGCAACGGTAACGGGAAGCAAGTTCACCGTCGCAGGTACGCAGCAGTTTCCGTTGACTCACGCATCGACTGGCTGGCGTGCTGCCGCTTTTGTAGAGAATAAAATCCATGTCGGTCTCAATACGGTTATTGAGGCTGGACTGAGGACCACATGGCTGGATGCGAGGCAAAGTCTGTATGCTGAGCCGCGTTTAGCCGCCCGTATGGATTGGCTAAAAACACCTCTTGGAAACGTCTCTTTATTCTTAGCCACGGGACTATATCGCCAGTTTGTCTCCCAATACGACGTGAGTAGCCGAAGCCCTCGAACGTTTGTTTCCTCTACGCGCTTCTGGATGGGCAACGATGCTACGGTTAAGCCGCCCAAAGCGGCTCATTTTACAGCCGAACTGCTGGTAACTCCCAACAAAAATTGGACGACTTCAGCGGAATCGTTCTATAAGCATCAATATCACATTCTGTCGATTGACTATTCCGCCAGTAATCCACAGATTGTATCGTCGCTAGATCAAAATGAATTCCTGAAATCGTCCAACGGCTATTCGTACGGTTTTTCTGGCTCCGTTCAACGGCTATTAAATCCAGGAAATATTAAGGTTAGGTTTGATCACACCATATCGAGGCGAAAAATCAATGACTTGTTTGGAAATCGGACCTTAAGTGTGCCCTGGAGCGAACCGTTTCGATTGGAATTGGCTACCGACTTGGTACCAGCTAAAGGAGTTGTCCTTTTGATGCGTTGGAGAGGTTCTTGGGGCCGGACGTGGGGCTATAGAAAGGCTTATTACGATTTTTTAAGTGCCTACCTAAATGACGTGGATTCGCTACTCGAAGAGCTTCGCGCGAATGGGGTCTCGGGCGATGCCATTAATCGGATAAAACGTCAAATAACTAACTATGATTTGACGGCTCCTGACAGTCACACCCT
>CALEEY010000275.1 GCA_937877085.1 uncultured Bacteroidota bacterium | reverse complement strand
TCGACCAATGAGATTACGGACGACGCTGTTTTTTACCTAGACGCTGAAATGGGAGAGATCTTATACTCCAGAAATGATGAATATCCCACCTCAGTCATTACGCAAACAGCGTTTTCGTACGCGCTAAATACTTCGACCGGCAAGGAATCTCGACTTCCGTTCTCCATTCACACGTACAATCCGGTACGATTGCGCTCAGGCAAGATTTGGGCTTTGAAAAACGATGGTCAATACAACACTATTGTGGAGCTACAAGGAGACCAGCCCCCGCTGGAAGTGTTGGCCTTCCCAAGGAGCGCATTTGTCGCCCTTATTCCTCGGCCCCATTCGGATTCTTTGGCTGTAATCCTGAACGTGGTTGGCAAACAAGCCGTTTATTTACTCGATACCTCGCAATCGCCCGTCCAAATCAAACCGTGGATTGGTTTTGAGAAGGGGATCGTATATGATGGTGCCTTTTCGGCAAATGGCGACTATTTCTCTTTTACTAGCGACAACTCCGGCCTTTTAAATGTCTACGTTCTGACTACGGAAACGGAACAGCTTTGGCAAGCCACCAATGTGCTATATGGAGCCATGGAGCCGCAAGTATCTCCTTCCGGCAAACAATTGGCCTATATCGAATATCAGGATGATCGATTTGATCTGAATGTGACGGACGTGCGCCCTGAATCATGGAAAACAGTCTCCCGAGACGAGGCCAATTTTACCTGGACTACCGATTGGAAAACACAACTCGAACAAAAACCGGTATTTTTCACTGATGAGGCCAACAGCGATCATGCTTTGGCAGACAAAAAGTACCGGTCGTGGACGCGGTTGGCTCCTCGAATGGTCTATCCGACGGCCTATCTAGACGCGGGCCGTGACGTCGCAACGGATGCGCGACTTGGATTTGGGATTGGGCTCGCTCTGCAGGGCTCCGATCCGCTTGAAAGATGGGGGTATCACTCGGAAGTTATCGCTCAAAAGGGCCAATTATGGGGCGAAATTGGGCTAAAAACGGGCGCTTTCCCATTTCAACCGGACCTGACGTTGAGTCGGCGCCCCCAAACCATTCAGGCCGTTATTATAGACGGCTATACGTCCACAGCTGCCCGAGTCATTCGAGATAGAACGAGCATCGAAACAGGTATTCTGTTCCCATATACCTTCAGCAGCAATGTGCATCGAACAAGTCTGATCACTTCGCTGCGAATGAGTTACCGTTCGGATGTATATGTAAATGATGATTTTCAGACCATTCAAAAGCGGTTTAACCAAACGACTTTTCTCCCGTCTGCCTTCTTTGGATACAAAATGGTTAAGAACCCGAGGGACATCATTCCGTCATCCGGATACTCCCTTCTGACGTACGGCGAGTTCGATTTGGCGACTGATCGGGTACAGAAAAACCGCGGATGGGTATTGAGTGGCAATGCGTTTTTGCCCTTTCTTAAGCGGTTGAATACGGGTATACGCTTAAATGCGGGACTTTTAATACAAAACAGCCCCTCGATTTTTGGATTAGATAATTTTAAGCCCACGGGATGGGAAAATGCGTATTTAGATGATGATGCGTTTGTGCGATATGGCCTAAAAATCGTTCAGCCCGTTCTTTTTCCGGACAATGGATTTATTACGGTACCGGCATTTGCTCGAGGCATCTACCTGTATGGATTTGCTGAACACCTACATCGTGCTTCTGATTTTAGCGACAATGTGAGTAGTGCGGGTGGGGGGATAGGTTTAAAATTCCGACTATTTCATCATTTCGACTTTGACCTAACCTACGGAGCTGCTTTCCGGTTCAAGGATAAAAAATGGGTTTCACACACAAATGTTGTTCAAGAATAGGTCTATGGATGGACCCTGCACACCATTGCTGGAAATGTGCGAGTCTAGAAGCCATGCCTGACTTGGACTTGGATGAGTCTCGAATCGTACGAAAATTCTGTCTCACTGTCGGACCGAGCTGTTTCTCTAATCTTTAGCTCGATTGAGGATGTATCTGAGCTGTATTTGATGAGCAGTGAAAACCCAGAGCCGGATCCCGAGATCGAAGAAACGGGAAACCGACCGGAAAGACCCGGCTCCGCGTAATAACCTTGAAGCCGTGAACCCCAACCGCCCAGTTGGCTCGACACGGCCCAGTTCGCGCCAATAGACCACCTCGATGAGGTGAACATAGCACCGGCGCTCACCAGCAAAAACGAAGCCGATGATTTCCAAATCGCATTCGGAGATATTTTCCAAGAAAAAGCCTTGCTATATCGTTGGGAAACAACGACTTGATAGTAAGATGTGGAAGTGTTTTGGGAAACGATATTACGTACTATCTTGGCTGAATCAGGTCGGTTTTCGATGGGATTTCCGGTAACCGCGCTCACAGCAATGGGCCCCTGATCTTGGTTGGTCGTTGTTCGAAAACCACTTCTTACGGTAACGTCTTTTGGGAGCCTCCAATCATGGTAGATGCGCCATTCGATTGATCGGTGGGCGTCGAACGCGGCATTGTTTCGGGTGCTGGTAATTCCAAAACCGAGACTCAACACCCCCCAGTCGGTAGATCTGGTCCGATAGAATAGCTCAGTGCCCGATAATAGAGGGCTTGTCAATCCATTTTCTGAGCCAAACGGCCAACTCGGTCCCGCTTTGGCTCGGTGTGTGGTCAGTTTTATCCTACCCATACTGTCCGAAACATAGCGCAGAGCAGCCGTCCACGTGGCAGCGCGACCGTTTATTAGCGCCGCCTCCGACATCCACGAGACGGGACCCCACGATTTTAGTAAAAAACCACTCACTCCGATCCGATCGCGAGGAAAGATCATTTCGATAGCAGAGCTGAATGCAAGTCGTTCAAACAGAACACTCGACTCCAAAGAAGAAGTGGAAACGTTTATAAAACCACCGTAATCGAACGCCCGTAAAGCTTTTCTGCGGCCAAGACTGCTTTCGGTTGTAAAGGCGTACGTCCCTGAAATATCTCTGACAACGTCGGTGTCTGAGGCGGTCCCTGCCTTCGAACCAAGCGAAGCTGAAAACGACACGTTGGATGCGAAAAGGCCCACTTGCACTCTCTGTCCGACATGAATGGCGCCCGCGATGCCTCGACGAGTGGCAAAAGTAGTGTTCGAGACATTGGTGCCAAACCGGGTGTTCGATCCTTGCAGGCGGGTGGGGGACGACCAATTGGTGATGGGCTGCCACCCATTTCCTGTAAAAGCGCCTGTTCCGTGCGTCACTTTGAAATCCCCCATCACGAGGCTAACACGCGGCGCCGTATAAGAAATGGCGAAACGCTTGGATTCCATTAAAAACCAAGGGGAATCAGACGCTAGGTATATAGGCTCAAAGGCATCCTTTTTAAGGCTTAAAAACGCCTCCCAATGCCTAAAAGGGGACATTGAAAGGTTAAACCACGTACCTAACGCATTTCCCAGCGGGTGGGAGGGTCGAGAGGATGGTTGCGATCGAAAGCTGGATCCGCTAACCAGATACATTTTCGTTTTTGAAGTACCGCACGCTTTTGCGAGACAAACGCTCATCAACTCATCCATAACGGTGCTTTCGTCCAAACGGGCGTCTCCACCCAGGCCATCCACAAAACGCTGTAGGTCAATCGATTCAATGGAATCAGGAGGGATAATTTGCCCTGCTACTACGGGGATTGACGAAAAAAAGACCGTCAGACACAAGGAGATTAGCTTTTTTCGACTATCCTTTCGGCACAACCATCGCGGAAAACTCATGTGTCAACCACCTCCACTCGTCCAGCTCAAGGAGAATCCGGTAGAAATACCCAAAACCGGATGCCACGAGGAGTGAATAGAGGCCAGCATGCGACGGGTAGTGAAAAAAAGGCCGGAAAATATCATCGAACGTCCCGTTTCATACCCGAGATCAAGAGACAGCCACGGGACTGGCCGTAAACGCAGAAGGGACTCCATGCTAAGAGAGCGAGCATTCGATATTACGGCCTGGACAACCCCTTCTGCCGCGGGGGCTATCTGTACCCTACCGCCCACCAAAAGCCGCGTGGGAGAAACGATTCCCTGATGGGCCAGAGCCTCCTTTTGCACAGCTGCCGATGCCATCAGGGTCCCAATCAGAGGCGCTTCCAATCCAATAGTCCAAAAAGGTCGGTACACTTTGGGAAGAACGCCGGGCTGAAGTATTTGCAACCCAACCCTAACACCAACAGCATACTTTTGGGATAGTATCCTCGCTCCAGAGCCAGCCATTTCTGTTTCTTTCAATTGGTCGAAGCCCGAGTGAGACAGACGAAGTCCGGTTCTCCAAGCACCCCGTGCAAAGCCCAATTGAAACCACGACCGTTGTAGTTCAGGTAGCCCAAAGGGGACTTCAACGGCCAATTGAACCTGATAGCCGGTCGCTGTCTTAAAAATGGAGGCTGGATTTGACCCAAGATGCAAGCTGCCGGCCGTGACATCCATCATCGAAACAGGGGCGACTTGCCCCTGAACATTCGTTGCCATCATCCCTAGCGAGCCTGTTATTCCTAACACGCCTACCATCCCTAGCAGACCAAGCAAAGATCCTACCATCCGCCTCACAGCTATACAACTATTGTGTCTCACTCCTCAGCCTCCAATTCATTCGGTTCGCCAGAATGACTCGAAAACTTGGAAACCGTAACTCATGCGCCCTGTAAGAAGCCGCACAGTTACCTCGAAAAGCGCAATGAATAAATTTTTAGTGGCCGTTGGCCTGCTTTTTTTGCTGGTCGTGCCTCAAAACACCGTCGCTCAGGAATTCAACTGCACCGTCACAGTTAATTACCAAGCACTTGCTGGTTCGGATTACTCTTTTCTTCAGGAGATGAAAGAGCGAACGGCGGAGTACATAAACAAGCGGCAGTGGACCGAAGATCGCTTTGAAGATAAAGAGCGCATTGACTGCACGATCTCCATTGTTTTTACGGAGGCGCTTTCGCTGACCCAATTTCGGGCGAAGCTCATTGTGGGATCCCGTCGCCCGATATACGGCACGGCTCAGCAGACAACGGTCCTTCAGCTTAGCGACGAGAGCTTACAGTTTGAATATTCCCAAGGAACGCCGCTTACGTACCAGCCCGATCGGTATAATTCCCTCACGAGTGTATTGAATTTCTATGCCCACATCATGCTCGGTTTTGACTACGACACCTTTGACACACGGGGTGGTCAAAAGCAATTTGAAGCTGCTCAACGTATTTCTGAAATCGCACAGAGCTCCGGCGCAGCCGGGTGGTCAAGTATAGGCGGCGACCAAAGTCGAGGCGAACTGATCGCTCAGATTATGGATCAGCGATTCCAACTGCTGCGGACGTTTTACTTTGACTATCATTTTGGTGTGCTAGATCACTTTGTGAAGGATCCAGACGATGCTCGAACCAAACTATTGACACTAATTCAGGGGTTGGTCGGCCTACGCGAAGAAGTTAGCCGCGCCTATTACCTCGACCAGTTTTTCGCAGCCAAGTATCTTGAAGTCGCCAATGTGTTCAGGTCGTCCCCACAAGCCGTCCAAGCATTTGACGCACTTTCAAAAATGGATCCTTCCCATTTGTCCGACTATTCGTATATGATGCAATAAGTTGAAATCGAAGTTTGCCTGCGTGTACCCGATACGGTTCTTGCAACGAGTTGGCTATAGGGGTGGAAATGGGCATAAAAAAACGCCGACCACCGGTTAGGGTAGTCGACGTTTTGTGCGAAAGGAGGGACTCGAACCCTCACACCCGTTAAGGTACTAGATCCTAAGTCTAGCGCGTCTGCCAATTCCGCCACTCTCGCAGAGCGCCCTGTAATTCAAAACAAACCCGATGGGTTCCGGAAAATGTTGAGATCATTGCTAGATTCGTCAAAAAGTGTACTGGTTCTGCTAATCTTCATATCCGCGTGTAGTCCGCCGATACAGATTGCTACCGTAAAAGGAAAGCTTGAAAAGCTTCCCGTGCCGCCTTCAAATGAAGAAAAAGGATCCACTGATGCCGTAAATAGCGTTTTGGAGCCCCGATACCCAATCGTTGAGACTGGAGAATTTGATGACGGAAAAATGTGGACGTTTGATCGTGTACCGACGCAATATTTGAAAACGACCTACGGAATTCCGGCTGACTCGGCTTGGTTTAGCAAAGCTCGTCTAGGTGCACTTCGATTTTCAACCTACTGCTCTGCCTCCTTGGTCTCTCCTCGCGGCTTGGTAATGACGAATCATCATTGCGCCAGGGAATCCATAATCGATGTTCAAAAAGGAGGGGAGAACCTACTCGATGACGGCTATTATGCACTGCACGACTCCCTAGAACGCAAGGTCAAGGATTTGTACGTCGAGCAGCTCATCTCCATCGAAGATGTTACGGACGAAGTGTTAAAGGCTGCTGAGAAAGTGGCAGGCGCGGCTCCCAAGGCCGAGGCTAGGCGTAAACGGGCAGAGGCCATTGAAACCCGAACCAATTCGAAACTGAAGGCAACGGATGCCACGCTAACGGCGGAAGTGGTAGAGCTCTACTCCGGCGGCAAATATGCCGTGTACACGTACCGGAAGTACGAAGATGTTCGGTTGGTATTCGCTCCTGAGTTGAAAATGGGCTATTTCGGAGGTGATACAGACAATTTCACCTACCCACGGCATACGTTAGATGTGTCTTTCTTCCGAATTTGGACCGGCGATTCCGTTGGAGTGACGCCCGACTATTTTTCGTGGAATACAACAGGCTTAAACGAAGGCGACCCTGTGTTCGTGGTTGGAAACCCAGGATCGACGTCTCGGCTGCATACGGTGGACCAACTGGAATACGAAAGGGACATTGAACTTCCCGGATTACTTGAAATTTTGGACGACCGGACCTCGGTCCTGGCAGACTACCTCCATTCCTTACCTGCCGAAGCCGATTCCTTTGATGTGCGCAACGACCTAATGGGAGCTCGCAACACCCAAAAGGCCCTGGAGGGTCAATACAAAGGTCTTTTAGATGGAGAGGTTCTTTCACGTACCTATTCAGCGGAAATCGATTTTGAAAAAGAGATTGCCGCCAGCGATTCCTTGTCCAAGCTATATGGTTCCGTTTTAAGCGACATCAAACTTTTGCAGAACTCTAAAAAGTCTTCCGCATCGAAAGCCGCCGCTTTTTACCATTTCCTGAATCCTTCGGTGTCCTCGCACATTTTGGCACGGTCCATTTATGGCTACGTATACACTCTCCTACGGCAGCGGGGAGCTCCGCCTGAACAGCTCCAAGACATAAGAAAAGAGGCTTTGGCCATAAAAAGTTGGCCTAAAGATCTCGAAAAGAAAATTATAGCCCACCGCCTGCACGACTTTACCACCTATTTAGGCGCTGCAGATGCTTCGATGAGGCGCATTCTGGGTGACTTGAGTATCGAGCAATTGGCGGATACGCTGGTAAGTAAATCGGTACTTTCAGATTCGACGGAGTTTAGAAAACTACTGGACGGAAACTACCTCGCAAGCGGCGATGCAACGGTCAATCTGATTAATGCCGTTGCGCCACTTTATTTCACACTGGATTCTGAGCTCAGAGCGTTTGGGGACCAGGAAGATGCATACCTAGCTCGATTAGCCATGGCTGGGTTCGCGGTAAACGGAGAAAATGCCCCTCCCGATGCCACGTTTACACTCCGATTGGCGGATGGGAGAGTTTCCTCCTACACCAGTGAGGGCAAAGACATCTCCGCATTTACCAATTTCAACGGAATGTATGCTCTCTCGGAGGCAAAGGCAGGGTTGTCAGAATGGGATTTGCCCGAAAGCTGGCTTGAATGCGCATCAGAATTTCCTGGCGATACTCCATTTAACTTAGTGTCTACCAACGATATAACAGGTGGTAACTCTGGATCCCCGCTGTTAAACGCAAACCTAGAAGTGGTTGGCCTCATTTTCGACGGCAATTTAGAGTCGCTACCAAATGAGTATGTCTTCGACACGACTTCAGCAAGAGCTGTTTCGGTTGACGCTCGGGGGATTATAGCGGCTTTGGAGTATATCTACCACGCCAACCGCCTTTTGAAAGAGCTTAAGACGGTCAATTAGCTTTCAGGCCCGAAATGATGGCGGGTGTTACGCCCGTTAGGTCTGTAATGTCTTGGAAATGATGCGCAGATGCCCCTAATGCCACCAATGGTACCGGGTTGAAGGTGTGTGTCTTGGTAGACATATCTTCGACATTTCCGTGATCGCTGGTTACCACGAGCGTCGTATTACTGAAGTCGAGATGCTTCAGAAGCCCGGTAAACAATTGATCTAACTTTAGCAGCACACCTTTGGCTTCATTCGGATTCTCGGAATGACCGGCTTTATCGGTGAGGAAGTACTCAAACAGCGATAAACTATGTTTTTGGCTCAACGACGCCATGCGTTTAGCCGCTTCATCGATGTCGATAGTCGTTACAGATGCTCCGGCCACCAGGCTTAAGCCTTTGCCGTCGAGGTCAGCAGCAATGGCCCAACCAGATTCCAAATCGCGCAGGGTTTTAAGCGGAATATCAGCGTCAAGACAACACCGAGTAGTAGATGACCAACGATCGCGCTTTTGGGCTGCCTCGAAAAAACGCTTTGGGAAGGCGTTTAAGAACACCGGCGGTAATGCCCCCGGAATATGCTGGCATTGGATGAACATATTTTGAGAACGAAGTACGGCTCTTGAAGACGAGTGCGGGAACGGGCCGTAGTGCCGACCAGCCAACTGGGCGCAATTTGTCCCCGAAAAAAGGGTAGACTGACCGGTACCGCTTTGAGGTAACCCTTCAACTCCAAGCGTGGCATCAATTTGGCGCACAACCAGTTCTGGCTCTGCTCGTTCTGTAAATTCCGAAGAGGTCCATTTGGGGCCTCCAATCAACGCTTGCCATCCTGGAAGGTCAATCGTATCAAACGGATTTTGAGGGCCAGGCGCTCCAATACCGACGCCATCTATAAAAACAAAAAGGATTCTTTTCAAAGCTATCGCGTACCATTTGAATCTAGTGTTTATTTCAACCCTAGACTATTAACCAAAAAGGCCTAACATCAACTTATGGGAAGCATTTGGCCTCAATATGATCGTCTAAAACAGGCATTGGGTGCTCCAAAGCCAGCCCAAACCACCGCATTGGTCATGAGCGGAGGGGGAGCTAGAGCCGCATACCAGGCCGGAGTTCTGCAATATATCGCAGATCACCTAGAAACTCCCCATTTTGATATTATTTCGGGTGTTTCAGCCGGTAGTATCAATGCTGCGCAACTGGCCAATGACGAGAGGTCGTTCAAAGAAGCGGTCGATCACCTCAATCGCGGCTGGGCGAACCTGGCTGCTGATGACGTCTATCTGGCTTCTTCAAGCTTCAGCGTGTTGATGAGCATTCTAGGTAGATCGACGAATGAGGACAAGGAATTATTGCCGAGAGCTGGCTTGGTCCACACAGAACCGTTGGCGGCTTACCTAAAAAAGATTTTGAACGCACCGGACGGAAATATTACGGGCATCGGTCGAAATATTAAAAACGGGAAGCTCAAGGCTTGTGCCATCGTAACAACGGATTATTCGACAGGCCAAACCGTTACCTGGGTAGAAGGCGCCCAATTAGAGGGAGGGGAGAGGCCGAATCGAATCAGTATAAATACTAGCTTGAAGGTCGACCACATCATGGCCTCGACATCTCTTCCATTTCTATTTCCAGCCATCCCAATTGACCAACATTGGTATGGAGATGGGGGCATTCGTCAGGCGGAGCCGCTCAGTCCCGCGGTGCACCTTGGTGCCGATAAAATTCTGGCTATTTCGACTCGATATTCCAGAACAATGGCGGAAGCTGCTAATCCACTGACGTCCGGCTATCCGCCAGCAGCTCAGATATTTGGGGTTCTTTTGAACGCCATCTTTTTGGATAGGCTGGATCAAGACGCCCTGACGCTTCAGCGAATGAATAGCTTGGTCTTGGAATTGGCTCCTTGGAAGCGTCAGGGCATGAAAAAGATTGATCTTTACGTTATGCGGCCATCAAGGGATTTGGGGAAACTCGCCCGCGAATTCCAATATGATCTCCAAGGCGTTTTGAAGCTTATCGCTCGGGGACTTGGAAGCAAAGACACGGCGAGCCCGGACTGGCTTTCCATGATTCTGTTTGACCCCCACTATACGTCGAAATTGATCGAAATTGGATATTCAGACGCTAGCACAAAGCGGGACAAACTTGAGATTTTTCTTGCAAAGTAGACTCGCGGAGCAAAAAAATCTGGGCAAAAAAAAGAGAGCCAAAATTGAGTAATCAATTTCGGCTCTCTTCGTAGTAGCGGGGGCAGGATTCGAACCTGCGACCTCCGGGTTATGAGCCCGATGAGCTACCAGCTGCTCCACCCCGCGATCTAGAATTTCAAATATACGAACACTGGAACGATTCGCAACAAGAAGATATCGAGAGGACTTTATTGTACCTGCGATGTCGTATTTTACAGGACTTGATCTCAAAACGCACTCCCATTTGATTCTATGGCCATAATTCATCCTTTTCGAGCGATCCGACCGATACCAGAAAAAGCCAAGGAGATTGCTTGTGTCCCCTACGATGTGATCAATTCCGCGGAAGCTTTTGATCTCGCCAAAGGGAAGCCACTCAGCTTCCTTCATATTATTCGGCCCGAGATCGACCTGCCGCTGGGCACCGACGAGCATGCAGATGAAGTTTACTCCAAAGGGGCGGACAACCTACGCGATTACATTGTGGGTCCCCATTCTCTGAAGGAATCTGTACCCTCCCTCTACATTTATCGGTTAGTGATGGATGGGCGAAGTCAAACCGGGGTGTTTGGATGTGTTTCGGTTAAGGATTACAACGATGACGTCATTTTAAAGCACGAGTTGACCCGGCCGTCTAAGGAAGATGACCGAACGCGGCATATCACGGAGCAAAGTGCTCATGCTGAGCCGATCATGCTCACCTTTAAAGATGATGCTACGGTCTCCAGTATTATTGCAGAGACCATGGTTTCAGAAGCTTTGTACGATTTGACATCAGAAGATGGAGTTCAGCACACCATCTGGAAAGTATCCGGGCCGAACGGCCTAGTAGAAGCTTTTAAGGGCGTTTCTAACTTTTACGTTGCCGATGGACATCACCGGTGCAAGGCTGCCAGTCGGACGGCAGAAGCCTCAGGTAAGCCTGTCACTTCTGAAGACGAGGTGAACTTTTTCCCCGCGGTACTATTTCCGATGGGGGATATGAAAATTCTCTCTTATAATCGGGTGATCAGAAAGCTTCCGATGGGGGCGACGGCCTTTTTACAAGATTTGCGTTCCCGTTTTGAAGTAAGAACGGTCTCGGATCCTGTTCCATCTAAAAAGGGCGATGTATGCCTTTTTCTGGAAGGTTCATGGCACTCTATCACACTTCCAGGGGCCACGACCAACTCGGTTGTGGATTCATTAGACGTCGGTCGATTGACTGATTTTCTATTGAAGCCGATGTTAAACATAACCGACCCTAGAAGAGATCAAAATATTGATTTTGTCGGCGGCATTCGCGGTACGAACGAGTTGGAAAAACTAGTCAATACGGGAGCCTGTCAGTTGGCTATATCTATGTACCCCACTAGCATAGAAGAATTAGTTCAGGTATCAGACGCGGGCTTGTTAATGCCACCCAAATCCACTTGGTTTGAGCCTAAATTGCGAAGTGGTTTTTTAGTCCATACGTTTTAAATCAAACCTTTCTTCTTACTCCACTTATTTTTTAACCAGACCATTTCTCAAAATGCGCGTCCTATTAGCAGATAGTCTTTCCGAATCAGTAGTCGATAAATTGACCTTTGGAGAGTGCATCGTTGATAATCGACCGGAATTAAAAGGTGAGTCGTTAACGGAGGCGCTAAGAGCGTTGCAGCCGCAGGTGTTAGTTGTCAGGTCGACAAAAGTGACCGCTGCAGATTTTCAAGCCGCTAAAAGTTTAGAGTTAGTGGTGCGGGCCGGAGCTGGTTATGACAATATTGATGTTAGTACGGCGTCCGGATTAGGGGTATTCGTTGCCAACTGCCCTGGGAAAAATGCTGCCGCAGTTGCCGAACTCACCATCGGGCTCCTTCTTTCGCTCGACAGGTCCCTTCCAGACAATGTTTCAGATGCCCGAAATGGCATGTGGAACAAAGAAAAATATGGGGAGGCTAACGGAGTTAAAGGCAAGACGATTGGGATTATTGGGCTGGGGAGTATCGGGAAGGAGGTAATTAAGCGGGCAAAAGGCCTTGAAATGAACATTGTGGCTTGGAGCCGGTCGCTTACTCCGGAAATGGCCACTGAATTAGGTGTTCAGTATAAAGGCTCACCCATCGAGGTGGCCTCCGTCTCGGATGTGGTGACCTTGCACGTAGCCTCCTCCGCTGGCACCAAGCATTTGGCCAATTCGGAATTTTTTGCATCCATGAAGCCTGGGGCCTTTTTTATAAACACGACCCGGGCAGACGTGGTAGACGAAGCCGCCATGCTCCAATGCATTGCCGAAAAGGGAATCCGCGTTGGTCTGGATGTTTTTTCAAACGAACCTGCCGGCAAGTCTGGAGCATTCGAACACTATCTAGCCAATAACTCAAGTGTTTATCTGACCCACCACATCGGCGCTTCCACCGAACAGGCTCAGGAAGCTATTGCCGAAGAGGCAGGACGCATTATTTTGGTTTATGCCCAAACGGGAGAAGTGCCAAATTGCGTCAATCTCGCCAAATCATCGCCCGCGAATCACCAATTGACGGTCCGTCATCTCGACAAGGTGGGGGTATTGGCGCGCATATTGAAAGAAATGAGTATCGCATCTTGGAATGTGCAGGAGATGGAAAATGTGGTTTTTGATGAAGCCAAGGCAGCCTGTGCGTACATTCGTTTTGACGGACTGCCAGATAATGAAGTGGTTGAAAAAATTGCCGCCCTCGATGATATATTGGCGGTGAACCTGATTCAACTTTAAGCGCAGGGGCTTTCCTCTTCGTCGCACCTAAAGACAGTTTAGGCTGCTTTTAGCCATGAAATTGTGACAATTGAACTATTAAAAAAATGATGGAACGGAAATTTAATTTCTCGGCAGGACCGGGCGCATTGCCACTTGAAGTGCTACATGAGGCCCAGGAAGAAATGCTGTGCTACAAAGATGCGGCAGCGTCTGTAATGGAGATAAGCCATCGTTCGCCGCAATACACGGCGATTACAAATTCGGCAGATTCCATTTTGAGAGAGCTACTTGGAATTGATGAATCGTGGGCCATTTTGTATTTGCAAGGAGGTGCCTCTCTTCAATTTTATCAGGCTCCCTTAAATTTCTTGTCAGGACAAAAATGTGCTGACTACCTCGTTACGGGGACTTGGGCTGAAGGAGCCTATGAACAGGCTCAAATGGTGGGCGATGCCCGAATTGCAGCATCCAGCGTCGACAAAAACCATTCGTACATCCCTCCTGTACATACCTGGAATATTTCTGAGGGGTCCGCTTACCTGCACGTCACGTCGAACAACACGATTTATGGAACCCAGCTGCAGAATGATCCAACCGTAAGCGTACCAATGATTTGCGACGCTTCCAGTGACTTTTTGTCTCGACCGATTGAAATGGATAAATACGGGCTGATGTATGCTGGAGCGCAAAAAAATATTGGTCCCGCAGGCGTTACGGTGGTCCTGGTTCGACAGGATTTTCTAGCTCGTATTCCCAGCGGTCTTCCGAAATTGTTGGACTATCGTACCCACGCAAAAACGCTTTTTAATACGCCTCCAGTTTTTGCGGTCTATATGGTTGAAAAGGTGCTTCGCTGGATTAAAGGCCTTGGCGGTCTGGACCAGATGAAATTATTGAACGACAAGAAAGCGGGTCTTCTCTATAACAAAATAGACCGAACCGATTTTTACAGAGGGGTAGCGAACACCGATTCTAGGTCGAATATGAATGTGACATTCAGACTTCCGTCGGAGGATCTCGAAAATCAGTTTGTGAAGCAGGCGGAATCGGCTGGACTGATGTCCTTGAAAGGGCATAGAAGTGCTGGTGGAATACGCGCGTCCATCTACAATGCGTGTCCCGTGGAGGCCGTAGAGGCTTTGGTAAGTTTTATGGGCCACTTTGAATCCAACAATGGCTGACAGTGCTTGTGGGGGGTAACCTTACACGTCGAAACCAAAAAACGATTTAACAAACTTCACAAAGAAGTTGTAAATAGGTCGTACTAAAGTCAGATCTTGAAAATAAAATTATGTCCTATACGATAGGCGTTCCAAAAGAAACCTTTCCCGGAGAGCGCATGGTCGCCCTCGTACCTGAAGTCGTTGCGCGACTTGTTAAAGCAGGTGCTACGGTTCAAGTTGAAAGAGGGGCAGGGGCCTCAGCCTATTTTTCGGATTCAGCGTTCGAAAAGGCTGGCGCAACCCTCGTTTCCCGCGAAACGGCCTTGGCTTCAGACGTTGTCGTCAAGGTCAAACCGCCAAATGATGCCGAAATCGCGTTGATGAAAGAGGGTGGAGCCTATATTGGGTTTATGAACCCTCTCGACGAGCCCCAGATTTCTCAAAAAATGGCTGCTCGCGGGACCACTGCTTTAAGTATGGAAATGGTGCCGCGCATATCTAGGGCGCAAAAGATGGACTCCCTTTCCGCGCTAAGTTCAATCGGTGGATATCGGGCGGTGCTTGTAGCTGCATCTATTCTCCCGAAATTTTTCCCGCTCCTCACGACGGCCGCAGGAACGGTGAAGCCAGCCAATGTTTTGGTGCTGGGCGCCGGAGTGGCTGGGCTGCAGGCCATTGCCACAGCCAGAAGACTCGGCGCGAAAGTCTCGGCATAC
>CALEEY010000274.1 GCA_937877085.1 uncultured Bacteroidota bacterium | reverse complement strand
ACGACCGGACAGTTGTCGTGCTACAAAACCGGACAGATCATTAGCTCGCAACACTTTTTACTTTGAATACTTGACAGGTCAATACATATCAGATTTCCGCCCTTAATGAACTCCATCAGAATTTCGGCCATTGCTTCTGATGTGGTCGGTGGGGAGACAATGACGGCTTCAATTCTATTGTGTCGATTTCGGTACATGACCGAAAATCCATCAATTGAATTGTCGCTGCCGCCGACTTCCATTGACACTCCTGGCGTGAGAACTACTACGACCTGATAGAAGCCATGTTTCCAGTCGATTTTTCGTACTGCTTCTTCTACTGTCGTAGCAGATATATCCGTGGAAAGGAATTGGTAGCGGGAGCCGTAGTCCGACAACAGATGAATTCCGACAATAGCTTCCGTAGGCTCGTCCTGCCAGGATGCAGCATTAACGTTAAACGCAATGAACATTAATAGTATGTGAGATAAAAGACGCTTCATCGCAATTTCACATAACGTTCAAGCTGTGCTGGCCGCTGAAAGCGGCTCCGAACGAGCGCAGAGTTAGACCGACGCATCACGAAACGCGCGTAATACAGAATTAATCCGCGTTTGGTAGCCGGGGCCCTTAGCCTTGAACCACTCCAAAACGTCCTGATCGACTCGAAGCGAAATGGATGCCTTCGACGGCAACGGCTTGAGGCCGCGACGAACGACGCCTCGCACGATGTGGTTGATATCGGCTTCCGGATGATCAGTGGTCGGGGTCGCGGATTTGCCCATGGCCTTGAGACGCGCCCAGTCAGTTTTGGACTTTTGTGAAGTAGATGTTTGTTTCACGTTTGGTTGCCTTGCGGAACGAGATGATGCGGATTTCATGGTCGGTCTCCGTATGCGCGATTGACAAAGGAACACCGGCAAGCAGTCCAAGTGTCACGAAGCGCTGCTCGCCGTAGGAGAATCGGTCATCTTCGAAGGTAAAGGTCACACCTTCAAAAACGCGAAGGGCATCAACAAAATCAAGCCCATGCGCCTTAAGGTTTGCCGCTTGCTTCGTCTCCGACCATGTAAACTCCATGAATTTATTGTATATACGTATTGTATTGGCGTCAACGGCTGCGGAGCGGCTGCGGAGCGAGCGGTCTAACTTTGGAGTTCACCCGCCTGCAGAAGCGGGCGAAGCCCGCTGTAGCAGGTCGGCTGCAACGACGAGTTTCATGGACTACTTCTTGTAACTGGCTCCATAGCGCGCCACTCCTGCCGTTTCCCGTTCGCAGATCATCGAAGGCAACCTTGCCAGACGCAGCGCTAGGCCGACGTTAAAGCTTATCCCGCCTCTGCCGCACTTGATTCCTATCGCTGGCAGCAGCATTGCCAAAGCCTTTTCCGCACGCCAATCACTGCGTGAATAGCAATTCTCCAAGGACAGGCGCTGCGCAATAAGTCGTGGCGCACTCCAACATGCAAGCGTGTCGAACTTACGGTAGCTCTACGCCGCTGATTTATCTGGGTCGCTTTCCCGAATCCCAAGAACGCCGAGTTTTGCCAAGGCTCAATCAGAGGGTAAAAAGCACTACTGAAAACATACGAACTAAAGTGCACGGAACCAGACCGCGTCACGTATGCCGTTTGCAGGTACGCTAACCATATAAATCAACAGGTTAGCTGTAGTTGGCAAAACTATTTTGGCTCTGAATAACTTTAGAAACACGCTGTAAGTGTTTGATTTTATGGTCGGGGC
>CALEEY010000273.1 GCA_937877085.1 uncultured Bacteroidota bacterium | reverse complement strand
TAACCCATTTCCTTCTTTCATGGAATCAAATATCCCCTCCGTTCCTCGTTTTTCCAGCGTAAAAACACTGTTAAATGGACTATTTGACTACGCTGGGCTGTTTCCGCCAGCTTCCCTTTCATTAGGCGCGGCTTTTGAGGAGTATGTTGGCCACCGCTCGGGACCGGACGCTTGGATGATGGGTCCGTTTGTTTTGCCCGTTGGCATGTTGAATGAAATGTCCCACTTGGTTTTGAATACGCCCGAACAAGCTCCTTTCGACTTCGACGTGCTCCCGAGAGCCTCCGCTACCATTGAATCATTGGAGGAGAGCTTGAAGGAAGATTTGGAATCATGCGCCCGATTTGTGCAAGGACTGGAAGGAAGGGCTCGTATCGACATGTTTGAAATTCGATTTCCGCCTCAAACATTCACGGATGCATCGCAAGCAGTAAAGGTTGTTGCCAAGGTATCAGAAATATTTGAAGCTTCTGAATTTAATTCCGCGTCGGTGTTTGGCGAAATAATCCGCGCTTCCTCGTTTGATCAGGAAGTCCCACTGTTTTTTCTGGCGCTCGCCAGTTCTCCTTTCAAACAAAAAATATGGGGGAAAATTCGCTGTGGGGGCATGGGCGCCGACGACTTCCCAACCCCGTCTCAATTAGCCCAATTCATCCATACGGCCATCCATATACCGTTTCCATTCAAAGCTACGGCCGGACTGCATCATCCGATTCGGCACGTTATTTCGAGCCAAAACGTGGTCATGCATGGCTTTTTAAATGTGCTTTTTGCGACCTCATTAGGACGCACGCATCAACTAGGGATCGCTGAGATAGCTGCCATTTTAGAAGATCAAAATCCAGATTCATTTGTATTCTCTCCCAGTGGCATCCATTGGAAGGACCTTTTTGCATCCAATACCGATTTCATAAGAGACCGAAGAAACCTCAGTCTTTCCATTGGAAGCTGTAGTTTAAATGAACCTCGGGCCGATCTTCTACACTTGGGTTGGCTTTCCAAATAGGTGGTTTCACCCCGTTTTACCTCGCGCTGTTTCTCATTACAATCTTGCTCTATGCGATCTTTTATTGACGTACCTCCCGGAAGCGATTTTCCTTTGCAAAATTTGCCCTACGGAGTGTTTATTCCAAATGGCAGCACCCGTGCCCGGCCTGGTACGGCTTTGGGAGATTGGGTAGTCGACCTAGATGCCCTCGAAAAAGCCCGTTTGTTGCCAACTAGTTTATTTTCGGGGGATTCCTTGAACGACTTTATGGCGGCGGGAAGAGAAACGTGGACGTTGGTGCGAACCACCTTGCAAGCGTTACTCTCCGAAAGTAATGGCCGTCTGCGCGACGATATGGATCTTCGATCGCTGGCCATTTTTCCCAGACAAGCGGTTACCATGATTTTGCCAGCAAAAATAGGTGACTACACCGATTTTTATTCTTCACGCGAACACGCCACGAACGTTGGATCCTTGTTCCGTGACCCAGCCAACGCGTTACTGCCCAATTGGCTACACTTACCTGTAGGCTACCATGGGCGTTCAAGCTCCGTCGTGGTTTCGGGAACGGACGTTCGCCGGCCCAACGGACAGACTAAAGCCGACGATGCCGATCCCGTATTTGGTCCCTCTCGGCTCCTCGATTTTGAATTGGAAGTTGGCTTTTTTACGGGTCCTGGGACCAAACTGGGTGAACCCGTACCCATTGAAAACGCAACGGAGCATATTTTTGGCTTTGTCTTGGTGAATGACTGGAGTGCCCGAGATATTCAAAAATGGGAATACGTACCTCTGGGACCCTTCCTTGCTAAAAACTTTGCCACATCCATTTCCCCGTGGATTGTGACCCTGGATGCCCTCGAACCGTTCCGATGTGCTGGACCCGTCCAAAATCCGCATCCGCTGCCCTATTTGACTTTTGATAAAGATCTTTCGTTTGATATCGGACTTGAAGTAAGCATCGTTCCTCCCCATTCTAACGATGATAATGTTGTCTGTCGGTCCAATTTCAAGCATATGTATTGGAATATTGGCCAACAACTTGCGCATCATACCAGTGGTGGGTGCAATATCAATCCTGGGGATTTAATGGCTTCCGGCACGATTTCGGGGCCTGAGAAAGGTAGCTTTGGCTCAATGCTGGAAATTACGTGGAGAGGCGCGCACCCGGTTAAGATGTCCGACGGAACGGAGCGCAAGTTCATTGGAGATGGGGACACGGTAATTATGCGTGGTGCCGCTGAAAAAGACGGACTTCGCATCGGATTCGGAGAAGTTTCCGGAAAGGTTTTACCTGCTCGATAACGCTCTAACGGGAAATCTACATGTCTACAACTCGCAAATCGCTCGGAAGTCCGTTTCAAAGTGGGACCGTTGCGAACCTCATATTGGGTTTGGCCATCCTAACTGTTTGGTTGTATCTCTTCGTTTCTAACGATTTTGAGAAGCCATTTACCTACATCGTTATGGGTATGGTGGGCCTAGCCGGGTTTGTGGTTAGCTATTTCAAGTATCGCAAATTGAAAGGGCAGCACGGTATAGAACTACTCGACGACAACGTCTAGCTGCCTTCCCTGCTACCGCGCTGGAGCCACACCAATGAAGTCGTCGCGTACCGCGTAACACTCCTATCGACTTCGACTTAATATGGCAGGCCGCGAGGGCCAAGCCTAGACACTCTGTCGGGCCTCTGCCGAAGTGTCTGCGACAAGTTTTGTAATGCCTCTAATGCCCCGGAAAGGTTGACATCCCTCATCTGACGTTCTTTCTGAGGTTATTTGAATTGGCATGGTTGGCACATCCCTTGTAAGTGAATGATCATCAAGTTTGGTGGCAGGGCAAAGATTCAGCCTTCATAAGCCCACCGTATTGTTTGACCAAAAACACTAGGTGATTCAGATGACCAAAGTAGTACGATTTTCTCCTCGCGCAGATCTTTCTCGCATGCAGCGCGATTTCGATCACATGTTTTCTAACATATTCCCAAATTTTGGGACCGACTCCGAAAACAACGAACCCATTTCGTGGCAACCTCGAATTGACGTCGTCGAAACGGCAGAAGCCTATGAGCTTTTTGCGGATGTCCCAGGCGTAGGTAAAGACGACATTCAAATAAACCTTCACGAAGGTATTTTGTCCATCTCGGGCGAACGCAGTGCTCGCGAAGTGAAAGAGACAGACAGCGTAGTCCGTTTGGAACGTCACACCGGCCGATTTTATCGTTCGTTCTCACTTCCAAACAAAATCGATGCTAAAAAAATCGATGCTTCGTTCGAAAATGGAGTGCTTTTTGTAAAAGTGCCCAAATTGGAAGAAACCAAACCTCAGAAGATTAAGATTTCTTAAATCGAACGTTCGTCGGTACCCATTCTTCCCGGAATGGCTGGCGAAAAGATGGTTGGAAGACGATCGATGTTGGCGGGCGCCGCAAGGCGCCCGCCAACTTTTTATATCATAAAAGTCCGACGGTACCAAGCTTTTTTTGACGACCTATCCCCTTTCGGGTCATGCGTCTACCAAAGCCCCGCCGACGGGTAATTCCAGCGTAAAAACGGTTCCAGTGTCGAGGCCACTGGCTACACGGAGCGATCCACCATGAGCCTGGGCAATAGCCTTCGAAATGGCTAACCCTAACCCTGTCCCCTCCTGATCCGAGCCATCCATCCGAGTCCGAGCGTGCGATCCACGATAGTATCGATCGAACACACGGTCCAGGTCCTCGGGGGCTATCCCTTCCCCGTCATTCGAAACTGCGATGAGAATCCTAGCCCCTTCAATATGAGCCGAAACCGCCACTTTTCCGCCGGGATCAGCATATCTGACGGCATTTGAAAGGAGATTAGTAATCAGTCGAAGCAGCCGCGGACCATCGGCGTAAAAGATGGGAATAGCCGGATCGACCGTACTTTGCATCGAAATGCTTTGTGATTTAGCCTTCGAAGCAACAGACGAAAGGGCGTCGGAAATCAATTCTCCGATGGGTACGGGTTCTAATTGCAATATCGGAACGGTGCTTTCCAACCGACTGAGTTCAAAAAGGTCATTTATAAGGCCGCCCAGCACCCTACTTTGACGCCGGGCGCTTCGTACCGCTTCATCGGAGTCACTTGTTCTATTTTCCGCCCTAAACCGCTCAGATTCCTCTAAATGGGCCTCTATCGCCGCGAGCGGCGTCCTTAGATCATGCCCCACATTGGCCACCAGCTCTCGGCGAATACGATCTGACTCTTTTAACGAGTCGATGCTTCCTTGTACTTTTTCCGTCATATGATTGATGGCTTGAGACAGACTTGCAAATTCGTCTTGACCCTTCACCACAAGCCGTAGAGCATAGTCCCCTTCTCCTATCCGACTAACCGTCGCAGCGATACTTCGAAGCGGACGTACCAACCACCAAGTAAAAAATGCCCCTAACAACAAAGCAATGATTATCGAGAGCACAGCGACGAGTCGAATCGACCGTTTAAAAGCTTCGTCGGTGTCAGACAACTCGAGCGCAATAGATTGCCGGACCGGCTGGATAACCAACACCCCCACCGGAAAACCTCCCGAATCTAATAGGGGCGCAGAGGCAAACCCCCCTGGAACGTGCACATCGGTCACGTCCACCACGATTTCAAAGAATGTATTCTCTAAATCCAGAATATCTGGCAGGACAGAAACCACCGTGGAATCAATAAATCGCGCCGGAAAGGCATCTGTTGCCGGTTGAATCGATTCAATGACGTTGCCCTCTAGATCTAAAATGAACAATGGATCGGGAAAACGATACCCCAAATCCAATTTCAGATCGTCTGAAAATTTTTCGACGGAGACGTCCGAAGGGGCTGATCGCCGTTCAATTTCCTCAGAAACCGCATCTAACCGAGCGGTCATGGCTTCGCTCGCCAAAGAAACTTGTTGATCTCGGGCATACCACGCGGTGAATCCAACCGCCAAAACCCCAATGGTCAATTGAACCGTGACCAGAACGACTGCCACCTTCCAAAAAACGCTACCTGATCGCCGTTTCTGTCCGTAATTAACCATGAATGGATTAATCTAATTCGGGAGATTGGAATTTGTACCCAACTCCCCAAACGGTTTTGATAAAGTCCGGGTTGCCAGGATCTAGCTCAATCTTAGATCGAAGACGCTGTATGTGGGAGTCGACTGTTCGATCATACCCTTCGTATTGGATATCCCATACTTTGTCCAGCAATTGCAAGCGCGAGAACGGTTGGTCGAGGTGGCGGGCCAAATGAACCAACAGGTCGAACTCTAGGACGGTCAATACGATCGATTGGTCTCTAACCAGCACGGTACGTTTGCTGACATCGATATGAAGGCTTCCAACGTGGATAATCTTTTCATCTTCCGATTTTTTCCCACTGTTCTCTTCCGTAAGACGAAGCCGTCGAAGGGCTGATCGAACGCGCGCGACTAGCTCACTTAGTCCAAATGGCTTCGTTATGTAGTCGTCAGCACCGACCTCGAGGCCCACTACGCGATCCATTTCCTCCGCACGAGCCGTCAACATGATGATATACATTAGCGGGTGGGTGGCGCGAATGCGTCTGCAGACTTCGAGTCCATCGAGTTCGGGCAGCATGATGTCCAACAGGATGAGATCTGGAGCCTTGCTTGCAACCTCCGACAGCGCCTGGGTGCCCGTGGCCGCTAAGCGAACTTCGTAGCCCGATTCGATCAGCCGTCGTGATACGAGTTGACTGAGTTCAGCATCGTCCTCGACGAGCAGGATGTTAGGGATCGTTACCATACGGGAGCAGATTCTGATTTTCGATCAATATAGGTGAAATACCGTCTTGACGGTCCACCGAGGGTAAAATTCCATAGTTTTGTGACAACTCAAAATGTTATCCAAAGTATACTTCATTCGAAACAATCCATACACGTACCCGCCACCGGCTGAAACACAGTTACAATAGGTCTACTTTTATGAGAACTGGCAAAATTGTCCTAATGGGCATTTTAATGCTTAGTCTGGCGGCAAACTCTGAAGCTCGCCAGCAAAGCGAACGAGGATCGGTACGGTCCTGGGCTCAAAACCAGCAACGGACCATCTCCAATTTTTCTAATTTTGAGGTTAAGGCAAAAGTCCGCCACGTGGTCAATACGGGCAGCGGAAAACGGGACGCAGAGATTCAGATTCGATTTTCTGGTGATCCAAACGCCGCCGTGCATCGGCCTGAAGTAGAGGAATTTATTCTCAATGGCGAAAAACTGGATACATCCGGGGGCCGCAGGGTGCAACAGGGCCTTACTTCTATGATGAGCCCCGAAATTGGACCGCTGTTGTATGACTTTTCAGCTCCATTTCAGTTTTTAAAGAGAATGCGTGCCGTAGGTGGACCCATCCCAGAAACGGTGGATGGAGAAACGCTTGTTCGATTCAATTTTATAGCTGATGGTCCTCCGGATCGGCCTGAGTTTGGAAATAATAGGAGGCCTCAACCCCCAGGAAACCTTCCGCCAGGACAGCGGCCGAGAGGAAATCAGCCGAGAGGACAACAGCCTCCAGCCTTTGGCCCTCCGGGCGGTGGGCAAGGTGGCCTTGAAAACGATGGTCCTCCCATCGAACGCGTATCGTTTTGGTTCGACCAAAGCGTTAGTCGCTTAGTC
>CALEEY010000272.1 GCA_937877085.1 uncultured Bacteroidota bacterium | reverse complement strand
TGGGCGCGATGCGAGGGGCCAAGAAGGCAACGACCGTGACAACAGTGGGCGTGACAACCGTGGGCGTGATGCGAGGAGCCAAGAAGGCAACGACCGTGACGACCGTGACAACAGTGGGCGTGACAACCGTGGGCGTGACACGACCGATCGAAATGAGCGAAGACGGGGTTCGGAAGAGCCTGAAAAGTCCAAAAACGACTTAGCAGAAACGATTCTACCCGTGAAAAGCGAAGAGAATTTGGTCGTCCCCGTAACGGACAAAAGAGTCGCAGCAAAACTCGAGGTACCGGTAGAAGAATCCAATGCCAAGGTTTCTGATGCCTCCGATTCAACATTGGAATCCCCAGAAGGTGCCGTCAAAGCGAAGGGGAAACCTGCAAAACCGAAGGCACGAAGGGCACCAGCCAAATCAGCCGCCAAAAAGCCTAAGACTACTTCGGAAGAGATTTCGGAAAGTACAGAGGCTGGAGGTGCAACTGATAATGCATCGGTCATGCCCGCAGATCGGCCGTTGAATGTGGTAGCGTCTGCTTCCGAAAAGGATTCAAACGTGGCTTCGACCGCGAAAGCGACAGCAGCTAAAAAAACTCCATCTTCGGTCGCTAAGCCTGCTAAGCCGGAAGAAAAACCCCAGACGAAATCGACAGGTCCTCCGAGTCGTCATCGATTGGAAAAGTATGATTTTTCCAAGGCAGCGCAGCCCAAAGCCGAACCTATCAAGAAGGAAGTCACGTCCTTGGACGTGGCGGAAGCCAGTAACAACGGAGACGCGCCTACCGATTGAGGTGGAGAGGAGATAAACGCCTTATACTTTCTGTGAGAAATAGATAAAGTCTCCCTATCACAAAAATGAAGATCGGTATGTGGGTGCGTAGTTTGGTTTTTGGGACGTTTTTAGCGGCTCTGGTGGTTTCTTCCAGTGCCCAGACGTCGTTTGGGGGTAAAAATGTGGCGAGTAGCGCGGCCGGTTTGACAGCGGTTGGAATGGATTTTCGATTCGTTGGCTCGGCCCCGTCTGAAGTTGCATTTACCTTCGATGGAATGGCGTATGGTTTATTTTACAGCCGTGAGTCCCTCATGCTCACGTATGTTCGAGGAGCTCACACCATAACTACCGACGACCAATTGGTTTTGACTGATTTTTCCCTTTCGGGATGGATGCCTTTCCGATTCTTCAAACAAGAAAAAGATAGCAAGGTCGACGTATTTTTCCCGTTGGGTTTAGAGAGTAATTATAGGCGTATTAAACGGACGCAAGGAAGCGTGGAAGTAGACGCCTTTGAGTACACCGTGTTGGCTCCCGGGCTGGGCCTTGGCGCATCCGCTCCCATACTTAAAGGGGTCGTCACGGCCAGAGGTCTAGCCTACTACGGGATTGCGTCGCGCTCATTTGGTTTTGATACAGACACTTCTTCCATACTCAAAATGGATGTGGATTGGAATTCTGAGTTGATAACCGATAGATTGGGTCTCAGCATTGGCTACGGCTATCGATGGCAGAAATGGTATTCAGATATGGGAGATTTGACCGGCGACTCGTTTGATTTCGTAGGGAAGAATCACTCCGTTCGAATCGGTATTTCGTTCTAGGTTGTCACCATGAAGATCGAACAGATCATTAAGGAATTGGAAACCGCAGTTGAACAGCTTGGGCTGCGTGTTCGTCGTGAAAAGGGGAATTTTCGGGGCGGTTACTGCGTTCGAAACGATGAGGAATTCTTGATGCTGAATCGGGTTCACCCGCCGGAAGTCCATTTGGCTGTGTTAGCAGATACGTTAAAGACGATGCCCATCGACACGGTCTACCTCCGCCCGGCCGTACGACAAGCACTAGAAGACGCCTGGGCCAGGAACGCCATGGTAGATATTCAGGCCGAAGATGGCGATTGAATCACGCATGGTTAAGGTTACCCTTATGGGGACCGGCACCTCGACAGGCGTTCCAGTAATTGGATGTTCGTGCGCGACGTGTACGTCTTCTGATCCTAAAGACAGCCGACTCCGATGCTCTTGTTACATTGAAGTTGGAGGAGTTCATCTAGTGATTGATGTCGGACCAGATTTTAGATATCAGGCCATGCACTATCACGTTAAAGACGTGGACGCAGCGTTAATTACCCACCATCATTTTGACCATGTGGCCGGTTTAGATGATCTGCGGCCTTTTTTATTCCGAAATCGCACGTCTATTCCTTGTTATGCTCAAAGGAACACCGCGTCCATAATGGCGGAAATGTTCGCCTACATTTTTAAGGACGGAAAGTATCCAGGCGTGCCTCAATTGGAATTAGCCGAAGTTCAAGGGCCATTCGTCGTTCAAAGTCGTTCGATCAATGCGGGAGTCGCGGTTACTCCCATACCCATTGTACACGGATCCCTAGACATTTTGGGCTACCGAGTCGGCAAGTTCGCCTACCTCACGGATGTAAGTGAAATACCATTTGCCAGCTTGTCCTTGCTCGAGGGGCTAGAAGTATTGGTTCTTGACGGCCTTCGAGATAAGCCCCACCCCATGCATCTGACTATAGAGCAATCCATTTCGATGGCGGCAAAAATTGGGGCCCAACAAACGTGGTTCACGCACATAGCGCACGATCTTACGCACGTCGAAATTGAGAACCGGATGCCCGCTGGGATGGCTCCTGCCTACGACGGATTGCAGTTTGTCGTGAATCTTTGAGCCTTAGTGACGCCTTTTCGGGATTTATGGAGTGAGCAGACACCCTGATCGCCTAGTTTCCACGTCTGGGAGAGGAGATGGGAGCGGCGAAGGCGATTCTAGATAATAATAGGCCACTGACGAGATGTCGTCTTCGAGCGGTAAATATCGCCCTTCCGATTGCCATCCCAAAGCCTGCATGGTCACGCGAATCTTTTCCTTGAAAAAGATCGGGTCAGGGAGGTGAAACCGATACATTGTGTGTTTTGAATCGGCTTTTCCATCCAAACCCTCGACCAACTGATATCCCAAAAATGGCGCCCCAAAGTTTCGACCAAAACACCAAGCTCCGCCAAAATAGTCCTCCGTACCCGTACCGCAGATGGTCGGAAAATCTCGGTCGTCGTCTATAAACATCTTGATCTCGCCCTCTCCCCACCACCCGTCTATTTTTTGCTGCCATGCCATAAATGTACCGATATAATGGCCTCTGCCCTGGACGGTATCTAAAATGCAGTAGTCGGATTTGAATGGTTGCGCCAAGGTCCTTTTGAACTGTGCATGCAGGTAGTAGGAGCCCGGTGGCAACGACTCTAACGTATAGTTAATGGTATAGAAGAAGTGAGAAAGATCCTTGGGGCCCGTATTGGTCACTGTGATCGTAGCTCTCTCGCCGAAAGGCATGGGTAAAAAGCAGTTGAGGCCTCCTTTTGGATTGACGTTGATCGGGACGGCGGCGATGTCGGTGCTCGTACCCCATGCGCAGCAAAAGAGATCGCCCACCGGCACCTCGATGGACGGAAAGTCGGCGCCGTCCCAGTAAATCCGGAAAATGATGTCCCGGTAGAATTCGGGTCCAAGGGTAATCCAAAGGTGGCGGATGCACCCGGGTCCTTTAATGTCGCCAAGAACGGCGGTTTCGCCCGATCGGATAGCTATACAAGGGGACATTTTCCAGCCTGGCCCTAGCTCTCGGGCGCACCGGGCAGACGGTGGGTGAAGGGTGGTTTCGGGGGTGGCGCGGCCGCCTCCGGCGGCCGCGCCACTCGGATTTTCCGCGCTTATGGAGCGGGAAACAGCATCTCGCCCCAAGAAAATAGAATCTAGTCCAAACATACTTGAAAGGGTAAAAACGGACGATACCTATCCTTTAGAAAGTACTTCGCGAACGGCGTCCACAAGGGAATCCACCTGCGCTTTCGTATTAAATATATGTAATGACACCCGAATGGCATTCAGATCCTGCTCGGTAACGATCCGGAGTCGGAAATCGTGTTCGGATGCCAGTCGATCGTTCAAGTCCTTGAAAGAGAGCATCGAACTTCGAAACGTCAACATCGAAGCCCTCAGGTCAGCATTCCGAGGGGAGATAATCTCGATATCAGGTAGGGTCTCAAGACCAATCCGCAGCGCGTCGGATAGTTCAAGGCCGCGATCCCTAACTCGTTGCATCCCAATCAGATCAAGAAAAGCACACGCATTTCGAACGGAATCTACAAGAGGAGCATTTCGAGTTCCGCTTTCATGACGCCGCGCGGTCGAGATATACTCAAAAGTGCTCGGGAGGCTATATGCAGCATCAGAGTAGGCGCCGACCTCAGTGGGTACGATCTCGTCCAAACGCTCTTCTCGGATATACAAAACGCCGGTACCGTGCATGGCCCCCAGCCATTTATGGCCGCTGGTTGCGTAAGAATCGCATCCGAGGTTTCCCAGGTGGATCGGCATTATCCCCGCAGACTGTGCGCCATCGATGTGAAACCAACAATTATGAGCGTGGGCTAACTCAGCGATCTGTTGTACGGGTAACAGAATCCCGGTTGGGGCCGTTATGTGACTTACTTGAACAACTTTCGTTTTTGGGGTGATAAGGGAAGCTATTCTGTCTAAAATGACCTCGCTACTTTCGGCGTAGGGCTCGAACGTTTTGATAGCAATGCCGCGGGCTTTGAGCTGATTGAGCCACGGAATAGCGCCCCCCGGGTGGGCACTTGCATCGATAATGATCTCATCGCCCTTTTTGAGCCCAATTCCAGAAGCAATGGTTGCGTTTCCTTCCGTTGCGTTGCGAATGAAAGCAATTTCCGACGGTTTGGCCCCCAAAAACGTTGCCACCGGCTCCCGAGCCTCTTCGATGAGCTGATGCCCTGTTTCCGACCGTGTTTGAAGGTCGGTGGTTACTTCCCTAAAACGTTCTAATACTTGATAAGAAACGGGTCCGAGTCCGCCCGTGTTCATATACACTCGAGTATCTGCTAAGGCATAAAGGCGCCGAATCGCATCCCAATAGGCCTCGTCATCGGAACCGTTGAATGCTGGCAACTGGATCCTTTCGGCCTTTCCGACAGCCGCATGGGTGCGTCCAAATGCGGTCAGCCCTGGCAAAGCCAGGGCTGACGTCTTTAAAAATGTCCGACGACTACTTGGCATAATGCTTAATTATCAACCAATTCTAAGCCCAATGTCTGGCCTTTTTGGACCGCTGGAACGCCGCTTTCTAGCCAAACCGGGGTCGGCGCATCCATCAGATAGTGGTCGAAAAATTGCTGCATCCGGATGGCCCAGTCGCGGCGGTCCACAATGTCCGAAAGACCGTGGTCCGCGCCATTGTAGTTGAACATCCACACCGGCTTCTGCAATCGGCGCAGCGCCGAGAAGTATTCGATTCCCTGGTACCATGGCACGGCCCCGTCGCCATCATTGTGCATCATCAATAGGGGCGTCTGCACCTTATCGGCCTGAAATAGGGGCGAGTTGTGGATATATCGTTGTTGAGCGTTCCAAAGCGTTCCGCCTATTCTACTTTGGGTATTTTCGTATTGGAAGGCCCGACTCATACCCGATCCCCAGCGTATTCCGCCATATGCGGACGTCATATTAACGACCGGCGCCCCGGCTTCGGCTGCAGCAAACAGATTGGTTTGGGTCACCATGTAAGCGATCTGGTAACCACCCCAACTGTGGCCTTGAACACCCACTCGATCTCTATCCACAAAACCCTGATCAATCAACTTCGTGATGCCGGGCATAACGGCGTTCATGGCGCTTTCTCCAGGATATCCAATTTTATACGGGATGTCCGGTACGAAGAGGAGATAGCCCCGACTCACATAAAAAGTATAGTTGATACTTGAACTTCCAGCACTCGGAGCCACATATCGGTGGAGGCCGGTTGAGTATTTTTCATAAAAATAGACCAGCATGGGGTATTTCTTGGAGGCATCAAAGCCATCGGGCTTATATAAAATGCCTTTCAAAACATCCCCGTCAAGTGAGGTCCATTCGGCTAATTCTGACGTGCCCCAGCTAAATGCATCTTGCTGCGGATTGGCCTGGCTCAGTCGAATGGGTGCTTCGAACTTCAAATTGGTGGATTGAAGATCCGGGAACTCGCGAAAACTATTCCGAGTCATCAATAAGACATCTGCGTTTTTCGCTTTTTGGTTAATCGAGTAGTCATATGGACCGAATACAAGCTGCGACAGAGCACTAGTTGACGGGTTCAAGCTAAAGTAGCCGGCGTCCATGGAATCCATATTTTGTCCAGAGACCATCCAGTCTTTCTTGGCACTGAGCCAAGGTTCCTCCCGGTCTAAGCCTTCAACGCGGAGCCGAACATGATTCTTTCGGCCATAGCCTTTGGTCACTTCGCGCATCTTTCCCCCAGGAGAAGTCGCAAACACATCAAAGTCGTCATAAAAAACGAACTCAGTGTCTCCGTCCGTCCAACCTGCTTGACCGTAACTGTCTGGTTCGTATGGCAAATCGTGCGTTTCATCGAACAGCGGAAAATTGGCTGACTCCCCCAGCGCTTTCACGGCTAACGTTTTGGAATCGATTGCCATCCAGGTCCTTTCATTACGATCCCAATAGGTCACGAATTTACCGCCAGGGGACAATCGAGGATTATCTTGAACGCCGCTTAGAACCTGCTTCCGAGACCCTGTCAATGGGTCAATGATCCATGCATCTTGGTATTCCGGCGATTCCCATGAAATCTCCTGTTGATAGCTCATATTCGAAGTTCCCAGAGCAACCCTTCCGTCGCCTTTCTCGGAAACCGTAACGGAGGGGATTTCTTGCGTTGCGAGCTGCACAATTTTGCCCGAATCGAGGTGAAGTACGGCTTGGAAGGTGCGCTTTTTCTCCCGCGCAGCCTGTACAAGTTGCATAGGCTGGAGCAAGGGGTCCTTCCAATTCCAAATATCGACCTTTACTTTTTCGTCGTCCAGGATGTCATCGTCCTTCTTTTCAGGCGCAGGTCTTGGAGACGTTCCAAAAAATAATCGATTGGCAGAATCGGAAAATGAAAGGGCTCCGTTTTCGCTTACCCACCATCCCGCTGGAATACCGTCGGCGGCTTCAGTAGCCATGGCCCGCGCCGTGCCACCCGCCCCAAACTGGCTGTAGTATAGGGAGTAGGAGGGTTGCTCCGCTTCAAAATCGTCTGAATTGGTCAGAAAAGCCACTTTCTTGCCATCATCCGAAAGAATGAGTCCGCTATAATTTCCTGGCTTATGTAGCAGTGTAACCTCGGCCATACCTTCTTTTGCCACAGCAAAGGCTCCGTCGGCGGTGCCCTCCTTGTCTTCACGAAGAAACCCTAAGCGATCCCCATTTTTTGAAAAAACAAATGAAGTAACGTCTCGATACTGCACTTCAGCTCCGTCTGCCAGCATTCGAAGCACGAGCGTTTTGCCTTCTTTCTTCTCCTTTTTCTTTTCGTCCTTCTTCTCGTCGGCTGTCGGTTCTTCCTTTTTTTCCGCTTCGGTGGAATCTTTGGGTTCTTCTTTCACTTTGCTGGCTTCTGCTCTCAACAGATACGCCATCCAACCGCTACCATCTTCGGGTGCCTTAAACGAGTCCAGTTGGGCAATCTTCTCAATGATTCCCGACTGAAGATCCAAAATGCCCAGCGTATCGGAAGGCATGTCTTTGGGTTTGACTTTCGCAATCTTTTTTTGTCGAACGGAATCCGCCTGCGGGACAATACTGAAAAAAACGTACCGATTGTCTCCAGAAATGATGGGGGACGATCCTCTGGATATGCTAAAGGTGGATTTACTATCTGCAGACGAAATTTTTAGGACTCCATCCCCTTGTTCCGGTGCTTCAACCCAAGCCACCCACTTTCCATCCTGCGAAAGCCGCGTCGAGCTAATTCGAATCCACTGATTGACGTCCTCGTGCTGTAAAGGCCGTTTTACCTGGCCAGCAGCCGGTGTTTCAAGGAATAACAGGGTGATAAGACACGCTGTAAATGTTCTTCCGAGCATGATAAAATTATTTTTGTGGCTAGTTCCAACTGATAGTCGGGCATTAATACATTGGTGTCAACTGTAAATGAAGACAATTACTTAGATTGCCTCGATATAGTTTTAAATTAGACACCCAGTCCGATGAAAGTTATTAAATGGATTTTAGGATCGCTCGGAGTAGTTGTGTTACTGCTCTCGATTTTTGTTTTTGTCGCCAAAACCAAAGGCGAGACTAAGATAGCTGTTCGTTATGCCATGGATTACGATAACGTGGCCATACCTTCGGATTCAGCTTCAGTCGCCTACGGCAAGTACCTAGCTGAATCGCACGGCTGCCAAAAATGTCATGGAGCCGACTTTAGCGGAGCGATGGTTGCCGATGCACCCCCTTTCTTGGTAAACGCCTCGAATTTAACATCCGGAAATGGCGGCGTGGGGTCGATGTTTTCAGACGGCGATTGGCTCCGGGCCATTCGGCATGGCGTGGGTCAGGACGGTAGGGGACTGATCATTATGCCTTCAGAAGCCTATTATCATTTTAGTGACGAAGAAGTAGGTGCTTTAGTGGCATATTTAAAGCAGGTGGAGCCGGTTGACCACGAACAGGCCCGATCCGAGTTTCGGCTTTTGGGGAAAATAATCATGGGAATTATTACGGTCAGGTGAACAAAATTGACACCTGATGCCATGATGGGGACGCCTCGTCTGGATATGCCCGAAAAAGGTCCGACCGTCGAGTGGGGGGAATACCGAGCTAGCGTACTCTGTCAGGTTTGCCACGGTGCGGGCCTTACCGGCTCTCAACCTCCTGATCCAGATTCCCCTCCCGCTCCAGATTTGCGTACGACACAGAGCTGGGGACTAGATGGTTTTATTCACACCATCCGAGAAGGTGTTACCCCTTCAAATCGGGAGTTAAATCCAGCATTTATGCCTTGGCATGAAATTCGGAATTTGGACGACATAGAGTTGGAAGCGCTCTACGCGTACATTTCGACGCTATAAAAGCGACGGTTATTTTGCTCCAAAGCAAATTACTGGATTACAGTAACGCGTGAAATCCAAGCATCGATGCCGTCGAACGAGACTTGAAACGAAATCGAGTCGCCGTTTGAAATAGCATTGCGAATCGAATCTTCTCGTAGTTCGAAGGACATGGTCATGGCTGTCATGAATCCGGGGATTTCATCGTGGACAATAATGGCCAAGTGGCCATCGGCCACGATTTCCCTGACCTTTCCTACGCCGCCATCGTACACTTTTACGTCCACTGGTGGCTCCGGGGGTGCTTTTGGTTCTGAACAGGCAAAAAGAGCCAAGCTGAGAAGAATTAGGATCCACGATTTCATTTTAATAGGCGTTAAAGTTCGATTTCATCGCCGGGGCGCGCCACCCTGAAACCGGCTTTTTTAATGACGAGGTTGGCCTCACTATCCATCTGAAGAGCCGGATTGGTGTGATTCAAATGGATAAAAATAACCTTTGATTTCGTTTCTTCTGACGCTCGAGCGAGCCGTTCCATGGTGTGAGATATGAATGGGTGAGGAAACGAACTCATGTCACGTCCCGGAATTTCGCCGTTCGCGAAGAAGGTCGCATCCAAAAATGCCACGTCAACCGATTCAAGGAAGCGATCTAATCCAATACCGGTCGAATCCCATTCCTCCCAAGAATCGATGTCCGGGATAAATCCAACTTTTCGATTGGGACCCTGAACAATGAACCCAGCAACTTCAGAGAATTCCTGCCGATGCGGCACTAAAAACGACCGCACGTTCAACGAGTCGGACAATTCGACGACGGTATCTGGACCTAGTGTTTCGATCTCGATGTTTTTGTATTTGACCAATTGAGACCAAGGCCCGTTGTCCGTCAAAAATGTGGCCATCTTAGGCCAAACATACACCGGAACGCCTTGGGCCCCAACCGATTCGTGGCCGAGAAACATGAGCCCAGTGTAGTGCCCAATGTGGGCATGCGTAAGAAAAATGCCATCCGGTACGCGCTCCTCCCGAAGCCCTGCCCGCGTATCCAATGCATACCATTGTTGCTTGAAATCGGGCGTCGCCTCAAATAGCCAACGCTTCCCTGTTTCGGGATCTACCAGGCCTAAGCTAGTCGCGAAGTGCGCGTTTGAAGGATCGTTCCACCGTACATCGGTGTGAGATCCTGCTTGAGGCGCACCCCCGTCTTGAGCAATCCCGAGAACAACCAAATACGGGTTGTTTGACTCGAAAGTGCCCTCAGAAGAACTAGGCTCAGGGGATGGAGGATCACTTTGAGGTGAACAGGAGGCCAACAGCAACAAAAAGGCAAAAATGAGGCGCATGACGATTTTAAGACAATAGCCGAGTTTTACCACATACAGGTTGGTTTCCGACTAAGAGCATGGGTTTCCGATCATGAAAGTCGGCCTTCCGATTCAAACAGGTTTTCTAACTACAGCAGGCTTTTTATCGCACCGCCGTCCACAACTAACGCTATTCCCGTTATAAACCGAGCCCGGTTGCTTACTAGGAATGTCGCGGCTGCGGCAAATTCTTCTTCCGTACCAATTCGTTTTAGCGCACTAATAGCCGCCCAGCCGGCTTCAATTTCTTCAATTGACTTGCCCGTCTGAGCATTAATCGATTCTGAAAGGTGAGTCAATCGATCCGTTTTCGTGTATCCTGGAAGAATGGTGTTAACGGTTATGCCTTCTACTCCAATCTGCTCTGACAGGCTTTTGGCAAACCCTTGAACGCCCGCTCGAGACACGTTGGATAAGTAGAGCGACGGGACCGGTTGCTTTGCACAAAGAGAGGTTATCATCAAAATGCTTGCATGATCCGAAGCGGCCTTTCTGAGCGCTGGAAGGGCGGCGCGACAAGTGTTGATGGTGCTCATCAGGTTGAGTTCAAGGCCGTTTCGCCACATGTCAGCATCAAGGTCGTCTATTTGACCGGTTCGAGGGCCTCCAGAATTCGTAACCAGAATATTTAATCCTCCAAATTGAGCAATCGTATCCGAAATCGCTTTCTGAATGTCCGATTCTTTCGTGACGTCACACACGATCGGTAGAATGCTGGAGGAAGTACACCCCGTCTGATCCATTAACCATGCGGCAGCGGCTTCTATTCGCTCCTTCCCACGGGAGCAAATGGCTACGCGGCAGCCTTCCAAAATCAATTCACGAGCGATTGCTCTACCCAAGCCACTGCTTGAGCCGGCAACAAACGCGCTTTTTCCCTTTAATCCTAAATCCATTTTTGTCCTTTATGCGTGTCTTAAACGATAATTCGTTTGTCTAAACCACTGTTTAAGCGGAAGTTGCGACAGATACCGGATCTATATACGTAATCAAGCAGCGGGATGCGAAAAAAAGAACTAACAGTCGATCGGATTAGGATCAAAACGCAGTTGGCGCCTGCTTCGGTTGGACCGTACAGCCAAGCGGTTTTGGTTGGGGATACATTGTACTGTTCGGGGCAAATTTCGATCGATCCTAAGACGGGGCACATGATTACCGATGGAATTGAAAAGGAAACAGCCCGAGTTCTTGAAAATTTGGAAGGAGTACTTACGGGTGCCGGTATGTCGATGGATAACGTCGTTTCGTGCCGACTCTATATGGTCGATATCAACGACTACGCCCAGATCAACGAAATTTATGCCCGCTATTTTGGAGCGAATGCCCCAGCCAGGGAGACTGTTGAAGTATCCGCTCTTCCGCGTGGTGCCCGAGTGGAAATCGCTTGCGTAGCGGTCCGCTAGATAGCATCCGACAATTCTAATCGAACTTTCAGGATCACGCTAAAATCGTACGACTCACCTACACCGAGCGTTTTAGGGTCTAGTTGTAGGATTGCACCAAAGTTGGCACGTTCAATAAAGGAAGCAATGTTGCGATTGGGTAGGATGACCAATGCCGCTTCTCTAGAGGCTGGAAAACTGGACAAATTGGCCACTTCCGTCACCGACGCCCCTGAAGCCGTGAATTTGAGGATGGCTTGATTTAGGAAGTTGATTTTTTTGGTGATCGGGAAGAGCATGATCACATCGGCCGAGACAAGGGTAGCCGATACCACATCCGACGCTTTGAACCCTTGGTCCTCAATATATTGGTGGATATTGATCGCACAGTTGCAGGAAATGTCGTTCAGTCTATTGGTCGCAACGTCGTCCGACGAAAAAGTAAATCGGATGGACTGGCCGGAAGCATCGGTAGAAAACTCGTGTGTCAAAAAGACCGAGTCATTGCTCAAGGGATCGGCGTCACAGCCCGACAGAAAGACAAAAATGGGGATGACGAGTAGGACAGTCCAGAAGGTTTGACGGCTTTTCATAAAACGGACACCAAAGAATCAGTTATTAAAGCAGGTACGAACTTCGGGGCCGTTCGTTTCTCCCATTAGTATTGAATCAGCGAATGACAGCGTAGGTTTTGATCCAATTTGGACTTGCCGTCCAAAAAGGTCAGGTCGATCAAAAAACTGTACCCAGCTATGCGAGCATTGGCGAAATCGGCCAATCGGTGGGCGGCTGCTGCGGTCCCTCCAGTTGCAATAACATCGTCATGAATGAGTACCACATCGTCGCTATCCAAGGCGTCTATGTGCATTTCGATCGTGTCCACGCCATATTCGAGGCCGTACCGTTCTCGAATAGTTGTAAACGGGAGTTTGCCCTCCTTTCGGACCGGTACGAATCCTGCGTTCAGAACGTCAGCCAACATGGCACCCAAAATAAATCCCCTGGATTCGATTCCGATGACCTTTGTAATGTTGGCCTCTTTCCAAGGCTCAGCCAACGCGTCGACGGCATAACGCAATAGTTTGGGATTGGCTAAAATAGGCGTGATGTCCTTGAACTGAACCCCAGGTATGGGAAAATTAGGGACCGTTCGAACTGTGGCTTTAAGTAGGTCAAGCATGGCGTTATGCCCGCTTACTTTCCACCATTGGTCGATAGCAGCAGGCCTTTATCGTATTCAGATTTGTAGGCGACAATAGCTCTGTAAATGGCGCTGGCAAGGTAGTCCTGCCCATCGGCGGAGCTCATGAAGGATGCTTCTCCGGGATTTGAAATAAATCCTAACTCAACGAGAATGGAGGGCATCGATGCACCATAAAGTACATAAAAACCGGCCTGTTTAACACCTCTGCTTGTCCGCCCTACGCGCTCTTCAAATTGATTTTCAACTAGATCTGCCAAAAACTGACTTTGCCTCATATACGCGCTCTGGGCAAGGGTTTGCATCACAGCAATTCTGGAATCAATACGTTCATACTGGGTAGGATCGTCCTCAAATTGGATTACTTCGTTCTCTCGATCCATAACTCGTTTGGCTGCATCCGATTTGTGTAGACCCAAAAAATAGGTCTCGGTACCCTTTGCCGTTCGATTCGGCGCCGCATTGGCATGAATGGAGACAAACAGTTTGGCGCCGGCTTTATTCGCCAAATGGCCTCTGCCTTGAAGCGATATGAACTCGTCGGAATCCCGCGTATAAATCACATGTACGCCTAGATTTTCTTTTACATAGGCTCCGACCTTTAAAGCGACATCCAAAACGACGTCTTTTTCTCTTAGGCCGTTCTTGGCAACCGCGCCAGTATCCTTGCCACCATGCCCCGCATCAATAACAATCGTATCCAATGTCCATCGTCCCGCAGAAACGGGGTCTGACATAGCCACAGCGGGTGCGGACGAACCCAGGGGGTAAACGGCGATTAAAATATCGTTCGAACTTTGGTCGCGATAGGCGGTGGCCGTTAGGTCTGTCCGGCTCAAGGAAAGGCGAATAACCACGTCATCGTCCGATTCATTGATATCATACGATTGAATCGGGAGAATCGGATTGTCCAAGATCCTGTCTTTAGACAGTCGTGTCCGAAAAAGGACTACTGAAAAAGCTCCGTCGGCATCGGCAACTGGAAGGCTATGGGCGTCTACCTTGTCAGAAACGTGTATCCGAATAACATGTCCTGCTTGCTGCGCCGATTTTGAAAAGGAAACCCTTTCAACCTCTGTATACTCAGTGGTCGATTGCGGCAAACGTGCCCAGGCCTTTGTGGGGAATAGAAAGAGGACCGTGAGGCACGCCCATGCGCAGATGTGCCGTCCTAGGAAAGGCGGGATTGGTCGGAGGATAGGTATTTGGTTGTTTATTGGCATACTCAAAGTGTAGCAAGTCTAATGCCAAAGCAGACGCAAAGTTGAAATTAAGCTAAAATAGGTGGGGCGGGGGCAAAATGCCACCGCCCCACCTAGTAGCCACACCATTCGTTGGGAAGCCCGTTCAAAATTAGAGGAACGATTTTCCTCTGCAGCGCGACACGGGGCCTCGAAAAATGCTACGAAGCTGTGTACGACCCATTTGAAGCATTCCTACCAATCATTTTTGTCTGGTTGACCCAGTAACTCTTTTTTTCGCTTGGCAATAATGTCAGACTTACTGGAATTGCGCTCTGTCAGGTTTTGCTCCATTTTTTCCAATTCTGCACGGAGCTTATCCATGCGTTTTTGATTGATATCCTGCTTTTTAGCAAAAATATCGGCTAGCAGTTGGTCCAACTCAGCCTCCATGGCAGAAGTGTCGCCATCTTCGTGCCTGATTTGCATCGCCAACTCGCGCGACTGCATATCCATTTTCATGATTTCGCCGTTGGACTCCATGTTGAAGCCATCGGCCATAACCTCAAAGGCGTTTCCATCGTTGGAAAAGCTCATTACGCGATTCATCATGGGGGCCATTCTGGACTGCATCCGTGCTTCACCCATTTCTGAGGTCATTCGATCCATCATGGGGGCCATTCTGGACTGCATGTGATTGGCGTCCATGTCAGAAAGCATGTGGTCCATTTCGATTTCTTTCCCGTTAAATCTGAAGACCCCGTCGGCATCTTCCTCTCCCTTGAAAACAAATGTTCTGCCTTCAGAATCGTCATCCCCGGAGGAGACCCACACACTGCGCCCTTCGGTATCGACATCGGCGACTTCCTCGCCATCAACAAAGACTTTTCCGTCTTTAACTTCGACCACAATCGTTTCCTTGGAATTGTCTCCTGTTTTAGATTTACTCCGAACCACGACTTTTTCCTCCTTTTTCTTCTGAGCGGTGGCCTCGGTAGTAGTGGTTAAGAAAAATGCGAGCATTAAGGTCATACTTAAGCATATGCGTAAGAAGGGTAGTGGAGTTTTCATAATCGTTTGTTGTCTTTGACTTGTTCTATTAAAATGGGGGGGCGTTTGTCCGATGCTGCGGACGGTTTTAATGGTCGATAGGTTACCAGCGGTATTGATCCAAGAGTTCTTTAATTCGATTTTCGACAATGTCTTTCCGTAAAGACTCGCGCTCCTTGAGCTGTTTTTGGAGCTCATTCAATTTGTTCGTGAGTTGTTCGATTTCAGTTTTCCGGTTTTCCTGTTTCAACTGAAAGATCTCATTCAGTGCCGTGCGTAGCTGAGAAGCAATTCGCTCTTGATCGGCCCGAGAGGAGGCGTCTCGGATTTTCATGGCCAACTGGTGCGTTTCCATTTCCATCTGCTGCTCGCGCATTAACCGCTTGTACAGGCCACTGTCCATTTCGTGCATGTCTGCGAGATAGGTTTCGAGTTGGACCTGAGGAAACGATTGCGCCATTCGGGCCATGTTTTCAGCACCCAATTTGAGATGCATGGCTATCTCTGCCGCTTCGGGCTCCCGGACGGAGTCAATCTTAAACCGAAGATTGTTGAATTCCTGCGCCCGTTCATGGAGGGCCGCCACATAATGGGCCATCGGCTTTTCGCCTTTTTGAGAACGAACCACATAGACCGGTGTTGTGGGACCTCGTTCATGCAGATTGATTCGCGATCCCATGGATTCCGAAGAGATATACAACGAATACTGATTTTTTGCCAACTCCTCTCGACTGGCCTCTACCAACGTTCCATCTTTGATCTCATAGACGACGTTGTTGATTTCGACTAGGGCGTTGTCGTTACTCCAGAACTTTAAGTTGGTTTTTTTGTCGATGTTGGCGAGCGACTTCGGCAACCGATTGGCCGCGACCTGTTTACCATCCACAAAGACCTGACCGTTTTCCACGGCCACTTTGTACGTGGCTTGAGCTTGTGCGTCCAAATGGCCGAAAATCAAAGCTCCGCCCAATATGATGGAATAAAATAGATTACGTTTCATTTTTGATACGGTATTCCGTCTGGCTATAAAAGCTGAACGATTAGTAGCTTTATTTTCGAGTAGAACCTGCTGTTTGAAATCCTGGCCGATTGGAGTTTGGTAACATTTCCAGTGGCAGGGCAGACTCACCCCAATCCAGTAAATCGGATGGTTTCATGGTGTTTATGCGTCCATTCAAATTGGAGAGTGTGCTTCGATCGTCCCACGTCAATTCACTGTCACTTGAACTTGTCTGAGTAACCG
>CALEEY010000271.1 GCA_937877085.1 uncultured Bacteroidota bacterium | reverse complement strand
GGCTCAAGAAAGAGATGCGGCCAGAAACGAAAGCGAATCCGCAGGACCTGGCAGCGACGCTAAGCGCAGTGCGGAATTTGGGTCGTCGGCTGCTCGATTACCGCTAACCGTGCATCCCGTTGGCCCCAAAGCCACAAGTCCCAAAAATACTCCCGCAAAGGGGGACAACGATGATGATGACTTTGAAATCGTCGTTCACGAGCAAAAAGTAGCGGAAAAGGTAAAAAGGGCCTCTCGAAACGTCATTTCCAGCTCAGACTATGGATTTATTCAACCTGGACTGGACCTGCTGGACTACGCACCCGAGAATAAACACAAAATTGACTACGTCGAGCTTGAAGAAAACAAACAGATATTGCTCGATAAACTCGCAACGTACAATATTGACATCATAGCAATTGAAGCGATTGTCGGGCCTACGGTCACGCTTTATGAGCTGACCCCGGCACCTGGGGTCAAAATTAGCCGGATCACCGCACTTGAAAACGACTTAGCGATGGCTCTGGCAGCGAGGGGTATCCGCATGATCGCGCCTATTCCAGGTAAATCGGCCATTGGCGTGGAGATTCCCAATAGGCAACGTGAGTTGGTTCGAATTCGAGATATCATAGAGACGCGAACGTTTCAAGAGAATGATATGGAGCTGCCCCTCATTCTTGGGAAGTCCATTGAGGGCGATATCGTCCTCCAAGACCTCACAAAAATGCCCCACGTTCTTATCGCGGGTGCCACGGGCTCCGGTAAATCGGTCGGTGTCAATACATTCATTGCCGGCTTACTTTATTCAGTACCCCCCTCCCTCTTGAAATTTGTGATGATCGATCCTAAAAAGATCGAATTGTCGGCATATGCCCAGATAGCTTCCCATTATGTGGCCATGCCTCCTGAAGCTGAGGACGCTATTATAACTGACTTTTCGCAAGCCCTTGGAACGCTCAAGAGCTGTGAAAAGGAAATGGAAGGGCGGTACGACCTACTCTCTCTGGCAAGCGTTCGGTCGGTTAAGGAATACAATGAACGATTCCGATCGGGAAGTTTGAGTCCTGATGAGGGCCACCGGCTTCTTCCGTACATCGTAGTTATCGTAGATGAGCTAGCCGACCTCATGATGACGGCTGGTAGGGATATTGAAGGCCCCATTGCGCGCCTTGCTCAGATGGCTCGGGCGGTGGGCATTCACCTTATTCTAGCCACGCAGCGGCCTTCCGTCGATGTTATAACCGGTCTTATTAAAGCCAATTTCCCTTCTCGAATTGCTTACCAAGTGGCTTCCAAAATCGATTCAAGAACCATTTTGGATCAAAATGGCGCAGAAGGATTGGTCGGTAATGGAGATTTGCTGTATATGCTCGGCAGTCGAATTACGCGTTTGCAAGGCCCTTTTGTGACTAACTCCGAAATTGACCGACTGACCGGATTTATTGGCGATCAAGAAGGTCCAGGTCCCTATTTGCTCCCATCCATAGAAGAAGTCTCTGGACCTGCTTCGATGGCTGGAAGTGGGACTGGGCCTAAGGACGAGCTATTTGTTGAAGCCGCGCGCATTATTGTTCGGGCGCAGCAAGGATCCGTGTCGCTGTTACAACGAAAACTATCCGTTGGCTATTCCAGGGCTGCTCGCATTGTAGACCAATTGGAAGATGCCGGAATCGTGGGTCCGTTTGAGGGATCCAAAGCAAGACAGGTGTTGGTGGAAGACGAAATGATGCTCGACCAACTCTTGTCCGATTAACATGGCCCCATTAACTCCAGCCCCATTAACTCCCGTCCAATTACACAGGACTATTCCACAAGCGATTTTTTGAATCACTCTGCTTCTTTTCCTACCATTGGTATTCTGGGTGGCGGTCAACTAGGCCGTATGTCGGCACTGGCTGCCATCAGAATGGGTATTCGTGTGAAGACCTTGTCTCCCACGGCTTCGGGACCCGAGGCTCATCTCGGAGAGGTCACGGTTGGAGATTGGCATGATCCTGCGATAATGGCCGATTTCGTCAAGGACTGCGACGTCGTGACCGTGGAAAGCGAATGGGCCCCAGCCGATTTAGCAGAGAAAGTCTGCGGACCCATGACCAACGTCTGGCCTTCCTCAGAAACGCTTAAAAATATTCGACATAAGGGTCGCCAAAAACAAGCGCTGGCTGCAGCAGGCATCCCAGTCCCTTCGTACGCCATTTGTGAGACGTATGCGCAAGCCCTAGACGCCTTTTCCCGCTTTGGTCGCCGAGTAGTCGCGAAGCAATTTGAAGGATCATATGACGGCTATGGTAACGCTACAGTGACCTCCGAGGACGAACTCCAACAGGCGTGGAAGGACTTATCGGCTGAAGATGGCATTTTGATTGAGTCTTTTGTGCCTTTTCGTCGTGAATTGGCCATTATGATTGCACGCTCCGCCAGTGGTGAGTGCGTTGTATATCCGTTGGTTCTCACAGAACAAAAAAATCATCGTTGCCATGCCGTCACTGCTCCAGCCCCTTGCTCTGAACAAACGAGCGAAATAGCAAAACGGATCTCCATAGCCGCAGCAGACGCCGTTTCGGTCGTTGGTTTACTAGGTGTGGAGTTGTTTGAGTTAGAAAATGGCGACCTATTGGTTAACGAATTGGCCCCCCGTCCGCACAACACGGGACACTTGACTATTGAAGCGTGTCATACGTCTCAATTCGAAAACCATGTGCGTTCCATACTCAATTGGCCTTTAGGAGATGCCTCGTTGCAGGTGCCAGCCGCTGTCATGATTAATCTGCTTGGAAAGCGAGCGGGTCTTGTAGAGACGACCGGTTTGAATGCAGCATTGGCTATTCCTGGAGCTGCTGTTCATATTTATGGCAAGCTCGAAACGCGTCCAAACCGGAAAATGGGTCATGTAACGGTGACATCAGCTACAACTGAAACGGCACGAGCCAGAGCCGAGGAGGCCGCCAACTGCATCATTCTCTAGCGAATTCAATGCATAATCAGACAGATTTAATATTATGACGACTTCAAAGCCGATACTAGTAGGAATTGCCATGGGTAGCCAATCGGACTGGCCGGTTATGCAGGCGGCAGCTGATATCCTTTCGGAGTTCGGAGTGGGCTTCGAGGCGAGAGTACTTTCAGCGCATCGAACCCCAGAAGCCATGTTCGAATTTGCCTCAACTGCTGTGGAACGTGGCTTAAAGGTTATAATTGCGGGTGCTGGCGGCGCTGCGCACTTGCCTGGAATGATTGCCGCTTCGACTCCTCTTCCAGTGATTGGCGTCCCTGTCCCTACCAAGAACTTGGATGGAATGGATTCGCTTCTTTCCATTGTCCAAATGCCTTGGGGCGTTCCAGTAGCGACTGTTGCCATTGGAAATGCCAAAAATGCCGGCATTTTGGCTGTTCAGATTCTCGGAATCGCCGATCCAGCGCTCCAGGAAAGCATGATCACCTACAAAGC
>CALEEY010000270.1 GCA_937877085.1 uncultured Bacteroidota bacterium | reverse complement strand
GGACAATAGGTAGTCCGCCTGAGAATAGCAAGAAGGAGTACTTGAATTAGTATCGCGCTTTACTAAAACGTTTCAAAGCGAGGATTTAAAGTACCCAATGAAGCACTAGTCGAAGAGCAGCGTGGTGTTCTCGGCTTCCTTCAATAATTTTTGGTATGCAGCAGGGGTCATAGAGGGTGCGAGAAAAAACAGAGGATTTAAAGACCGGCCCTGAAGGTCCCTAATTTCGTAATGCAAGTGCGGGGACTGCGTCAGGCCCGTGTTGCCGCTATATCCAATGACGTCGCCTCGCTTTACGGTCTTTCCCTTTCGAACATTAGAAGCGATTCGAGACAAATGGGCATATACGGTAACATAACCGGCCGTTGTGTGCTCGATTTTTATATATCGTCCCAATCCGGCACCAGAAGCAGCTTCTTCAATAACGCCATTTCCAGTTGCATAAACGGGGGTTCCTACGGCGGCATGGAAGTCCAGCCCCGGATGTTGGCGAGAAATTTTTAGGACGGGATGGAATCGAGTGCCGTAACCCGATGTGATGGCGCCATTGACAGGCATAATGGCCGGCATTTCTTCAAATTGAACCTCGTGAGCTTCTGCTAACGACGCCAACTCCCTATAACTCTCGTTCTGCAAAAGAATCTGGCGTTCCAACTGATCGATTTTGGTGGCCGTCCGCGTTAGGATTGTCGATGTTGACGTGCTGAACCGACTAAATTCAGGATAAGGATCCGAACCACCGACTCCCGCTTGTAGCACGTCTTCTGAAGTCTCGTTAGCATTCAGCAGCGTGCGGTAAAACTCTTGGTCCTGTGTCTGGAGTTTGCCAAGCTCTTCAGATACCGTGTCAATTCGTTTGCTAACGGAACGAAGCTGGCGCTGAAGGGCTTGATTTTCATCTAGTAACGCCAATTCTTCCGGTGTTTTTATGACCGTATCGAGTCCCCACGTGATAACACTTGCCAGCGACAAAGCAAAAAGTGCCAGAAGCCCAACGTGCACATAAAGGCGCTTACGCGACTTTTGTACTTCTACGAACGAGCAAGATTCGTCGTCAAAGTGGTAGGTCTTTTTTCCGGCCATGCTTAAATATGGGGGGCAAACAGATAGAACTTGGGGACACAAAGAACCCGGGGGAGGAGGAAGATAGGAGCATAGGGTAAGTCGGTCAACCAGTAGAGCTCTCTAAGTTTTTCAATCTGTGTGAATTCGTTCGTCAACCGTTTTCAATCACAAGGGCATCGGCTTCTATTTCAACCAACATATCGGGATGAATGAGAGCGGAAACCTCCACCATAGTCGATGCAGGCCGTATTTCGCCGAAAAACTCTCCGTGCGCCCGTCCAAATTCTTCCCATTTCGAAATATCCGTCACGTACATGCGGGTACGAATAACTGCCTGCATGGACGTGCCTGCATTTTCCAAAGCGGTCTGGATATTTTGCAGAATTTGAATGGTTTGACCATAGGGGTCGCCAATAGCCACCAATTCACAGATGGAGTTTGTGGCAGTGGTACCAGAAACAGCGACCCAGGGACCCACGCGAACGGCTCTGGAATATCCAACTTTGGGTTCCCACGGACTATTTGTACGTATCAGTTGTCGGTGCAAATTCTTTTTTGTTTGAAGAGGTGATGTGGTACTAAGCCCGCTTTTGATTATAAAGTAAGCTGGGACCGGCGCTTAATAATGATAAGCGAAAGGTCGTCGCTTGGCCGAGCAGTCCGAACAAAATCCTCTACCGACCTCAAAATGCGACTTCCTAGGGAAACGGCATCCATGCCGTGCGTGTGTTGCAACAAGTCCTTAAAACGCTCTTCTGAGTAAAAGAGACCTAATTCATTACGAGCTTCCGTAATGCCATCGGAGTACAACACGAGGAGGTCTCCATCTTCCATCGTGCAGTGCTCGGTCGGATAGACGGAATTCTTGCTCAAACCTATGGCTGGCCCACCTTTTCCCATCTCTACCAGACGGGTCTCCTTAACAAGTAGCGGAGGATGATGACCCGCATTGACAACCGACACTTCGCCAGACGCGGACGTTAGTTTTAAATGGATCATGGAAGCAAACTTTTCGGGTAGGCCATCCCGAATAACGATGGTGTTCAGCCGCTCAGCTCGAGCCGATAGGTTCGGATAGTCGGGTGCAATGGCCCGGAGGGTGGCTTGGACCTTTGCAGCCATGAGTGCAGCTGGTAGACCCTTCCCCGCAATATCTCCCAGAGTCAACGCAACCGTGCCTTCCGTGAGGGACATGTGATCAATAAGATCCCCGCCAACCTCTTTGGCCGGAGTTGAATGCATCCAGATTTCCCATCCAGCTAATATGGGGGTGGTTTCCGGCATGATAGCCAATTGAACGGCCCGTCCGGCCTCCAATTCGTCGTGTGCAGTTAGTTTATCCTTCAATTCGAGACCGAGCACGAAAAGCACCAGGAGAAAGCCAAAAAGCACTTCGTCCGTTTGATCGGGCATGCCTCCAAAAGCGACGACGACTCCCACCAATACAATCAATCTTCGTACGGGGGTGAGCTTTAATATGAGGTTTTTAGAAAGGTAGTAGGCGGCATAAAAACCTTTTTTAATCCGTCCCAGTTCTGCCAAATGGGCTTTTTCGGCCTCATCAAGGTAGAAATGATATGATTCTTTAAGATCCCGTCGAAGCTCAGTGGGCAACTCGCTTCCTTTGATGTTGTCAAATACGGACCGAGTGAATCGGGTCGCATTTTGTACCGATTCCATAAGTGGATCTTTTTTTGAGCTCATTCTGATGATGGTCCAGTAGGACCGAGAGGGCTAAGTGGGTTAAAAAAGGATTGGTATAGAGAATACTAAACAAGGAGTACGCGCGCACGGGGTTTAGGGTGCGAAATATTTTGAGTACACGGATCTTGAACAATTCTCGTAGATTGCGATTCGCCCAGAAGATCGACCAGCATATCGCCCAGAACTTCACGCAGCTTTTAGCACCGTAATCTCCCTGCATTCAAACACGCACTATCATGGATTGGATCGTATTACTTCCGCCAATATTGGCTATTGGTTTGGCACTTTGGACCAAAGAGGTCTATCTGTCATTACTCGCGGGGTTGTGGCTAGGTACCACCATCCTTGCCGGAGGGAATCCGATTCTTGGACTGCGAGAACTAATTGATCAGTTAGTGGCGGTATTTGAGGACCCAAGCAACACCCGGATTCTATTGTTCAGTCTTCTTGTAGGGGGGTTGATTGCACTGGTTCAGGCTTCAGGAGGCGTCTTGGGATTCATTCACTGGGCATCTAATAAAGGGTGGGGGCAAACGCGCAGAGGCGCCGAGCTTTTGGCATGGTCTGTCGGGATGATTATTTTTGTAGAATCGTCCATTACCTGTCTCATTGTTGGGGCCATAAATCGGCCGTTGTTTGATCGTCTGAAAATCCCCCGTGAAAAACTGGCATTTTACTGCGACACCACCAGCGCGCCGGTGTGCATGAGTATTCCCCTTAATGGTTGGGGGGCCATGGTGCTGGGACTCCTTGCCGCCCAGGGCATTACAGATGGAGCTGTCAGTCTTTTAGCTACCTCGTTGGCGCTAAATTTTTACGCTCTTTTTGCTATCCTGTTTTCTTTGGTGTTGGCCATTACAGGGTGGCGCTATGGCAGTATGAAAACGGCCGAAATCAGGGCAGAAACGACTGGAGAGCTCATTCGTCCCGGTGGAGTCCCTCTCGTGGCCGAGGAAATCGTTGAATTGGAGCCAGTCGCGACGTCTGATCACAAGGCGAGACACCTACTGATCCCCATAGCGGTAATGGTTTTAACCATATTTTTTGGGTTATACGTGACAGGCGATGGAGTGATTATGCAGGGAAGTGGATCCACTTCTGTGCTTTGGGCCGTTATTGCCGCCGTCGGAATTGCCATGATTATGTACGCCCTTCCTGGCTCCGGAAAAGATGGGAAAGCGCTAATGAATCCACGGGATTCTATGGCTTTAGTCTTGAAGGGCTCTGGCGGACTGGTTGGCATGGTGGTTTTGGTGGCATTTGCGTTTGCTTTGGGGCAAGTATCCCGCGCCCTCGAAATGGGGCCTTACATTATTGGAGTGGTTGGAACGGGTTGGCCGACTTGGTGGCTACCCGCCATCATTTTCTTGGTTGGAAGCTTCGTTTCCTTCACCCTTGGATCGTCGTGGACAGGTTTTGCAATTTTAATTCCCATCGCCTTGCCGCTGGCTGAGGGCTTGGGCCTGTCTATGCCTCTTATGTTAGGGGCCGTTCTGTCAGGAGGAGTTTTTGGAGACCATGCATCGCCCCTTTCAGACACGTCGCTAATTGCGAGTATGTCTGCGGCCAGCGACCACGTGGATCATATCAATACACAACTTCCTTACGCATTGACGCTGGCTGGAGCGACAACGGTAGCGTTTCTTATTGCAGGACTGGTCATGTAAGAGGAGGCTTTTAATGAAAAATCCGAGGGATAGTGTTTCTACCCTCTGGGTGCTTTGCAAGAATCAAATAACGGTGTTAAGTTGGTCCCCATGAAAGACACGCCATCTGCCCCGAACGGATCCTTGTCTGCTCCGCACGCCTCATTGCCGGTTACAGGCGAACCCTTGTCTGTTACGGGCGCCCCGTTGTCTGCTACAGGCGAACCCTTGTCTGCTTACGAAAAGGCGGCCTTGGAGGGAAATGATCCCCGTTGTACGCCGCAATATCTTGACGGCGTGCCTCCGATGGGAAGCGAAATTGTCAAGCCAATCTATTCGGCAGAAAACCATGATAATTGGCGATTTTTATTCAATCGTCAAATGGATTTGTTGCCGGGTCGGGCGGGACAAGCGTTTTTAGACGGCGTGCGCCTCCTTGGCTTGAATGATAACGGAATTCCAGGATTGGCTGAGTTGAGTGCGGCGCTGGAATCTGCGACCGGATGGAAAATTGCCCGCATTCCCGGACTTTTGCACGAGCGAGAATTTTTTGAATTGATTGCCCAACGGGTTTTTCCATCAACAGACTACGTCCGGGAGAAACATGAGCTCGACTATACCCCCGCTCCCGACTGCTTTCACGACATTTTTGGGCATATGCCCATGCTCACAGAGCCAGCTGTCGCCGATTTTTACCACCTTTTTGGAAAGTCAGCGCTCAATGCCGCGGGAAACCAACGCACATGCCTTGAACGGCTTCATTGGTTTACTATCGAGTTTGGTTTGATTCGACAAGCAGAAGGGCTAAGGGTTTTCGGAGCAGGTATTATGTCGTCCAAAAATGAAGTGGTACATGCCTTATCAGACGAGGTCGAAGTGATTCCCTTTTCTTTGGGCAAAGTCATTGAGCAAGATTATGAAGTCTGGCATCTTCAGCCACGCCTTTTCGCCCTTGAGTCCTTTGATCAGTTAGTGAGCGAATTCCGCGAATGGGCTCACGGTCAGGGCCTGTTGGCCTAAAACCGCCGCTGGCACTGGGACCGATCGGTCGAAACTCGTTGCAGCACTTTAAGAAAGGTGCCCTAGCGTTTGGCTAAAGTCTAAGACCCTTTGGTGTAAATGTCCCGGATGTAGTCCTTGATCATCCGGTGCGCGCTGAACGAATACGTAAGGCCAGTCATTGCAGAACGTACCATTTGAATCCACTTCTCTGGCCTACCGGAGCTATTTCGTTCGTAGAATAAAGGAATAACCTCGTTTTCCAGTTTTTCGTATAACAGGACGGCGTCTCTTGGGTCCTGAACACTTGGATCCTCGTATTCGTGCGAAGCATTGCTGCCGATGGACCATCCGTTCGTTCCATCGTAGCCCTCCGGCCACCAACCGTCGGGAATAGAGAGGTTTAAGCCGCCATGAATGGCTATTTTCTGACCACTAGTACCGCTCGCCTCCATGGGACGGCGTGGATTATTTAGCCAGACATCGCAACCTGAAATCAGCTTTCGACCAACTTCCATGTTGTAGTTTTCCAGGAAGATGAGCCGTCCGTTGAATTCCGGACGATGGGAAAGCTCAAAAATCTGCTGAATGAAATCTTTTCCTCCCTCATCTTGAGGGTGGGCCTTTCCTGCGTAGATGACCTGGATGGGGTGGTCCGCATTTTCAAAAAGACGCGTGATTCGCTCGAGGTCGGTAAACAGCAACGGGGCCCGCTTGTAGGTTGCAAAGCGACGAGCAAAACCTATGGTAAGCGCCTCGCGGTCCAATCGTGCATCCTGGGACATCGTTTGGGTGCGAACATGGTCGTTTACAAACGAAATCAAACCTGCCCGCAATCGGGTGCGGTATTCCCAGATGGATTTGTCGGATACTTGGGACAGTCGGTCCCACGTTTCCTGTCGCTCGCGATCTTTCTCCCACGATCCCAAATGCACGTCTAAAAAAGATCTTGAGGCTGGTGCCGCCCATGTAGGTAGGTGGACGCCGTTGGTAACGTGAGTTATGGGTACCTCGTCTGGTTTTAGACTTGGGTATAAACTCTGCCACTGATGGCGGGCGACCGATCCGTGCAATTTGGAAACGCCATTCGCTTTTCGGGAGAGTTTTAGGCCCAAAACAGTCATCGTAAACTCTTCGTTGAAGTCGTTCGGGTGCACCCTGCCATAGGCCAGTAGGTCAAACTCTGACATGTGCAGCGATTCTCTAATGACCTGCATGGAAAAGTTGAACAAGCCGGCATCGAAGCGATCGTGCCCGGCAATAACGGGCGTATGTGTAGTAAACACACATTGTTGCCGAACGGCTTCTTCGGCATCCGACCGAGATTCACCTCGTTCTAAGCGCTCTCGAAGCAATTCCAATGTTAAGAAAGCGCAGTGTCCTTCGTTCATATGATGAACGTCAAACGACTCTCCTAGCGCCCGAAGTAGCCTAATTCCACCAATTCCTAGAATGATCTCCTGTTGGATGCGAGTACTACGATCTCCCTGATAGAGACGCCGAGATAGAAACCGGATATCAAACGGGTTTGCTGCAAAATCAGTGTCTAATAAGTAGAGAACGGTCTTGCCCACGCAAACCTTCCAAGCCCGTAAAAAAACTTCGCGGTGACCCACGTGAACAGTCACAGTAATTGGATCGCCGTTCGCATCCGTTGCTAGTTCGACCGCGTGCTGGGTCGAATCAATGGCGGGATAATCGTCATGTTGACTTCCCGTTTTGTCGAAGTATTGCCTGAAGTAGCCATCCCTTAAAAATAAGCCCACGGCGGTCAGTGGTAACCCTACGTCACTTGCGGCTTTCGTATGATCTCCTGCCAATATTCCTAGTCCACCGGAATAAAAGGGCAAACTTTCGTGCAGACCATATTCCATGCAGAAATAGGCCGTTTTTGGAGCATGCTCCTGTCCACCGGGGGACTCCATGTAATCCCGGAACTGACGATATACCGTGTCCACATCGGCTTGCACTTGTGCATCACTTAGCACGTCCGCTTTGGCCAAATTGAGTGCAACGATGGGGTTGTTTCCAGATGCTTTGTAAGCATCTCGATTGAGTCGCTTTAAAAGAGAAAGGGCCTCAGGGTGCCAACTCCACCAAAGATTGCGGCTAATTTCGTGGAGTTGTTCGCGAGTGGTCATAGAATAAACTTGAGTTGAAATCGGAGACAGCCTGTCTGGCGGGCTTGGTTCGGGGTGGCCAAGATAAGGCAGACAGCTACGCAGTTAGATGAAATGAATCATAAAACCGTACTTTGGCAAACTTCCATTTAGGTCTGCGGGTAATGGCGAGCGTCGCCAGTTTCTCCCACAATTTCAGTCCATTAGGCATCGATCCATGTCGTCCGATTTTTCCTCGCCTCTTCTCAAAGCTCTCGACGACGCCGTGCAGCGGGGTCGAGAACTTGGAATGGAAGTGAATAAGAGAGAATGGGAATGGTTGCTAGAAGCGGCGACCGGGACCCAGCGAATTCAGTGGATACTCGGTACCCATGAGGTGTTACCGACCACCTGGCACGCTGATTTTAAGGATCTGGTCCAGCGAAGATTGCTTGGCGAACCTGTTCAATACATCATTGGATTAGGCGCTTTTTATGGCAGAGATTTTGAAGTTGGTCCGGATGTTCTTATTCCCCGTCCTGAAACCGAGTTGCTGGTCGAGTGGGCCGTATCGGCTCTTAAAAACAGACCAAATCCTAAAATAATTGACTTAGGGACGGGCTCGGGCTGCCTTGCGATCACGTTGGCACTGGAGTTAAACAGCAGTCGAGTTTCAGCCCTGGACATTTCCACAGGTGCGCTGGAAGTCGCGGGTAGAAATGCCTCTCGGCTTGGAGCAGATGTGGCGTTTTCAAAACGGGATCTGCTTTTAGAGGATGTACCCGCAGGACCTTATGACCTCGTGATTTCTAATCCTCCGTACATTCCCTTGTCTGAAAAGGCTACCCTTCAGTCTGAAGTGGTAGGGTATGAGCCCCATGTGGCCCTTTTCGCAGGAAGCGATCCGCTCCTTTTTTATCGCCGAATTGCAGCCATTTCAAGGGGTATGCTGAGTCCATCTGGACTCGTTTGTGTTGAAATACACTCCGATTTTGGGCCCGATGTGTGCCATCTATTTGAGAATCAACATTTCTCGAATGTCGCTGTTCAAAAGGACTTAGCTGGGCTGGACCGATTTGTAACGGCTAGCGTTGGAGTCGGATAATGGCTTAAGAGAACACTCGGTAGGCCGATCATCACAAAGTACACTTTATCGATATCGTAGAACGTGGTTAGTAAGAGAAAAACGGCCTGGATTGCGTCCATACTATCGTTCAGTTTGGTTTTAGCCGGCTGTTCACAGGCGAGGTACGCGTCTAACCCAGCCCCGGCTCGGAGCTTGGTCGAAACGGTGGCATTTACATCCATGAAAGATCGTGAATCCATCATAGATCACTCCTTGTCCACCCTTATTGAGAGCAACTTTTCGATCACGCTGGCCAATGATAGACTGGGTCTTATTCAGACAGACTATCAAAGTATGTCGACCGTCCAACAAGCGTTGGCCGACAGTCTCGACCCAGTCAAAGACTTGGGCAACTTGTTGATGAAAGTTTCGGTCAATGCCCAGTCGAGTAATAATGCCGTTTTTGTCCAGGTTAAAGGGACATTTCAACGAATCAATGGAAACCCGAAGGCCTCTGACAATCTCATCGGACTCTATTGGCTAGAACAATTGGCGGATCAAATGGCAGGTAAAGTAGAGGCCCCGTTTGTTCATCAATTGACCGATTCCACGTATACTCAGCTGGTTAAAGAAGAACAAGTCGTCCAAAAAAATAAAAATAACACGGGTATTCGGGGAGCGATTAAGGTGGGCGGAATTTTGCTGGCCGTCCTGTTCGCCGTAACGCTTGCCGCGGGTGCTTTCGGTCCCACGGCAAGTGTTCCATCTGCAAATTGATCCTTTTGGGAACCGAAGGCGTATAACCCTATTCGACGACCTCGATCTATCCGTACTATTGAATGCCCCGTATCGCCTTAATTCAGCAATCTGCTTCCAAAGACCACGCTGCAAACCTTAAAAAAGGGATTGAAAACGCGAAGGAAGCCATTCAAAACGGCGCCCAAATACTCGTTTTTCCCGAACTAGCGTTTACGTGGTTTTTCCCCCAGGTGCCACTCAAAGGCAATCGAATGGAACATGCGGAGTCTATTCCTGGGCCTACAACGAATGTCTTTTGTGACTTAGCAGCCAAGCACAAAGTGGTTATCGTTCTCAATCTTTTTGAGAAAGATGGGGCGAAGGCATTTGATTCATCTCCGGTTATCGATGCCGACGGATCGTTGCTAGGAACGACACGAATGATGCATATAACCCAGTACGACTCGTTTTTTGAGCAGGATTATTACAATGAGGGGGACACGGGAGCCCCGGTTTACGATACAGCTTATGGGCGAATTGGCGTATGTATTTGTTACGATCGTCACTACCCTGAATATTTGAGGGCTCTAACCCTTCAAGATGCCCAACTGGTAGTTATTCCTCAGGCCGGCGCCGCCGAAGAGTGGCCCAAAGGTGTTTTCGAAGCCGAACTTCAGGCAGGGTCGTTTCAGAACGGATATTATATGGCTTTGTCAAACCGGGTTGGCAAGGAAGACGTGCTGACGTTTGCTGGAGAGTCTTTTATTACAGACCCTAGGGGCCAAATTATTGCTCAGGCTCCGGGCGCCGTAGATGCTATCTTGTATGCCGATTTAGATTTCGCACTTGTGGACACGTCCCCAGCCAGGACCCTTTTTATGAAGCACCGGCGGCCAGGGACTTACTCGGATTTGGCCGTTTCGGTAGTAGATTTTGGGGGAGTTGAAATATAGATGGGGAAGAACGCAAAAATTGAAAACGTGGTGATTCTACAATCAAAGTTCGACTTAGAATACCGCCGAGTGTTTTTTGGGCAGGCCAAGTTGATGCCGGACCGCGTGGTGCTGAAAGGATTATTTTACAAGCGAGTTATTATGCTCGCTGAAGTCCAAGAAGTACGGTGGTCTTCTGACTTAATCGTTTTAGGACTGTACAATGGAGACGAACTGGAGATGATTATTCAGAGTGCGGCTCTCTGGAAATATGAACTGCAGGCGCGATGTGGGCTAACTGATTCGGTTGCTCCTCTGGTTGAAAAGGGAGGAGATTCGGTGTATCCGAATGCCAATTTAAATGAGTTGCCGATTCCTACGCTTAATGTGCGGCCGCCATCTACAGCCCAGCATGAATTGGATTATCCTGAAAATGGATCAAAAATTACAGCCTCTAGTCGAGAGTCTTCCTACAAGGTTAAGACGGCATTTGCTCAGGACATGCCGCAAAAGGACTAATTGGGCCTAAAACGGCGAGCGAACCAGCTGTTCCGTTCTATTTTTTCGGTTCGGCCATAAATTCTTCGAAAGACATCTCCCGAAACGATTCGCTGCCTATGAATCGGAGCACGTCGTAAAAGTCTTCGTATGCATGAAAACCCTGTAGCCGGGTGATGTAGGCTCCATCCGCTTCCATAAAGACCGCGGTCGGTGTACCCGTAGCGCCCAGACCGCCAGCAAGCATTTGAGAACTTAAGGTATATCCCCGAAACGAAAGCGTGTCGTCCGTGATATCTAGGTTCAACCTTCCGAGTTCAAATTTGTTGAAAAGGAATTTTTGCAAATCGGGCTGTGTATAGACTTCAGTCTGCTGCTTTCTACACCAACCACACGTGGACGACCAAACATCGATTAAAACGATCTTCTTGGATTTCTTAGCCGCAGTAAAGGCATCGTTAAATCCTGGCCACTCGATTTGAGCAGCAAGATTGGTCGTCGCTTGCCCGTTCGACACATCCGAGCTCAGTAGCACAATGGCCAATGACAGGCAAAGTATTGGACGAATAATGGTTTCCTGTAAGCCGTTCATCGGGCGGGGGCGGTTTGGGATAAGATCCTTTTCATTTCTAGCATGAATCTTTGAGAAGCATTTTCCCATGAAAAAGTTTCAGACGCCAAGGAAGCGTTTTTTGACCAAGTCAAATAATCGGGTGATACCATCATTTCGGTCATGACCGACGCGATATCTCGAAAGTCAGCGGGATCGGCCGTTTTCCCGATACGGTTCTCGTGAACCACGTGGGCGACCTCGGTTAGATTGGAACTCAACACGGGGAGTCCTGCCCGCATATAGTCAAAGAGCTTGTTTGGCAGGGCGAACCGATGATTCAGGCACGTATCTTCCAGCATGGTCACCCCTATTGAGGCGCCTCGAAGCGCATCTTGAACCTCTCTGGGGCCAACGGGGGGGATGAAATGAACACGGTTTTCCAACTGTTTGGAAGAAACCAAAGCTTCTAGCTTGGGCTGAATAGGACCATATCCAAGGAAGACTAAATGAGCATGGGTAACTAGCGTCATGGCCTCGATCAACCGCTCACAACCCCTGTCTTGTTTCATTTGACCTAAGTGCACAAAGATGGTGCTTCCATTAGGGATCCCAAGACCGGCCAACACTTTTGAGGCGGCCGTGGGCAATGCGGAAGAAACGTCGACGTTATTTTCAGGCACGTTGTGGACTACGGCGGGTCGTTTGATACCGTATGTTTGTGCCAAGAAATCCGCGATGCTATCGCTTACGGTAAACGTACCGGCCGATCCAGGCAGTAATTTGCGTTCCAATCGGGACCAATACCAACGTACCCAAGGTCGACCTACGGTCGCGGCAACGTGAGAATAAATCTCTCTGGAATCAAACGAATACAGAGCCTTATTTCGAGTTGCCGACGTAGCACATGCGGACAGGACATACAAATCAGAGGCGTGGTACAACCGAAAGGATTGCCCGGAAAGGGCTTTCAAAAACGATCGATGAAGCCGGTGAAAGTACAGCGGCCCTCGGCCCGGAGGGACCCGAACCATTTCCTCCGACACGGAATTTGGAAGGTCCGTTTTTGCAGCGCCTCCTCCTAAGTGAAATACCCTAACGGAATAACCCCCACCGGAAAGCGATCTAATTTGCTTAAGGGCGCGGATATTCCGGTGGAGGTCGCCTGAAATGACGAAGGCTATGTCGGTAGTTGCCATGCGAATTGAAACGACGGCCGGTGAGGTTGTTTCCAAAAGGCGTTGGTATTTGTAGACAATCACGACACCCAGCGAGGCATGGATGTTTTGGCACACAAGGGCGGCAACCGGTACGACCTTGCCCAGGTTTTTACGCTGTCCTGTCCATATGGACGCCCCCGAGTCATGTAGTCTGCTCGGGCTGATTATTGATAATAGTGAACGCGATTCTAATTACTGCGTATGAGCTTTCATTTCCTTCCTCACAATCTCTAGAATGAGTCCACTTAAGAATAAATCTTGGTCTGACCTCGGCCGTTTTTGGACCGTTCCAAATGTGTTAAGCATGGCACGATTGGTCATCATACTACCCGTATTTTGGCTAATAGTGAATGATGGCCCCTTGTGGTGGATCATGATGCTGGTTCTTTTGGCCATTGCCACGGACTACTTCGATGGAAGAGTCGCCAGGTGGTCCCACTCTGTTTCGGATTGGGGAAAGGTTTTGGACCCCTTGGCCGATAAAATTGGTGGCGGAATGGTCGTAGCTGCACTGGCATTTAATGGTGCGCTACCCATCTGGTTTTTGCTGCTGTTGGCCACCCGCGACTTATGTATTTTAGGGGGCGGTGCCATTCTCAAGCACAAAACAGGCCGAATCGTGCTTAGTTTGTGGGCCGGAAAAGTTGCCGTTACGGGAGTTGCGGTTACCTCTCTGGCAGCTCTATTGAAGGCAGATCCACCGGTCCTGGAATTTTGCATATGGGTTACCGTAGGTCTGTTAGCCTATTCGTTTTTTCGATATTTCATTCGGTTTTTTTACCTGTTGAATGCGGGCCCAGTCACCGAACCCTCGATGGACGGAAAGCATGCTTCACCGCTTGCGAAGGGGTCTTCGGCATCGGATATAAATCCCGGTGTCGGTGAGGATCTAGCCCTGCCACAAACGGAATTGTGACAGGCTGTTAATTGTTTTTATTTAATACGTTGTAGCTGAATGGGTCTGTTTGATCGCAAAAAAAACCAACAGGAATCTCTCGAGAGTGGCCTGGAAAAAACGCGTACGTCGTTTTTTGGGAAACTGAATAAAATAGTTCGTGGTCGAGATCAGGTCGATGAGTCCTTTCTGGATGATCTCGAAGAATTGCTTGTCACGAGCGATGTCGGTGTCGCAACAACGCTCGATATAATAAAGAGGGTTGAAAAACGGGTCGCTAGGGATAAATTCGTTTCCACAAGCGACCTAAATGCCCTCATAAGAGATGAGGTTACCGGTTTATTGCTAGGCGGAAGTCCGGAGCGCCCAATTGAATTTGATGCGCCTCTTCCAAATTCACCGCATGTGATCATGGTGGTGGGGGTCAACGGCGTTGGCAAGACTACAACCATCGGGAAGCTGGCCGCTAGCTATAAACAGGCGGGAAAATCCGTTTTGATGGGGGCAGGGGACACGTTTAGGGCTGCAGCCACCGAACAATTGGATATTTGGGCAGAAAGGGCTGGGGTGCCCATCGTAAAACAAGGACACGGGGCTGATCCGGCTGCTGTCGCTTACGATACGGTTGCAGCTGCCAAAGCCAAAAAAGTGGACGTTGTGCTACTGGACACCGCTGGCCGGTTGCATACGAAGGGCGGTTTAATGGACGAATTGTCCAAAGTAAAGCGCGTGATGGAAAAGCAGATTGTGGGCGCCCCACACGAAGTCCTCTTGGTTTTAGACGCGTCTACCGGTCAAAATGCCATCCGACAAGCAGAGGAATTTACCCGCGCGGTAGAGGTAACGGGTCTGGTGTTAACGAAACTCGATGGTACCGCAAAAGGGGGTATTGTGATTGGCATTTCCAATGAGTTCCAAATTCCCGTAAAATATATAGGTGTCGGTGAGGGGATCGATGACCTACAAGTTTTTGATCGTTCTCGATTCGTAGAGGCCCTGTTCCTTGGAAAGTGAACCGGTTTCTTGGAAAGCGACCTGGTTTCTTGGAAAGTGAACCGGTTTCTTGGAAAGCGACCTGAAATAGCCCGCCTGTTTCGGTTCGATGACCTTCCAAAACCATTCGTCGATAGTTTTTGACAGTCTATTCTGTGATTGACCAACCTGGTGCAGGATATTCCGATATTTCGTATCGTAGGAATGCTCCCACTGAAAGTCTCTTAAGGAAGAGATTGATGGTGTCAGTAAAGGGTTTAAAAATCGACCCCCTTATAAGGTTGATTTAAACGAAAACAAGCAGTTGTCTGAAGCGCTAAATGATTGACGGTGAAAGAAGATATTCTGTTTCAAGACGTGTAGAGAAGGGTTTCCAACTCTCGATACCTCGGTCGTTTATCGGATTATTTGGCAGTAAAGATGGAATTGTTCGGACTTGTATGGGGGAAGGGCGCATGCTTTATGCAAGAATGTTACGAGTGAAAGTTCTATTGGCGCTGACGTTGGTGGTTGCATCCCCAAGTTTTGGCCAGATCTCTACTTCAGACTTTGATGTAGATGTGGTAAGTGCAAGGAGCGAAAACAAGAAGGGAACGCGGGTCGACCTATATACCAGGGTCCCTTATTCCCAAATGAGTTTTATTAACACGCCGAATGGCTTCACGGCGGGTTACGAAGTAAAACTTAACGCGATCGAAATTTCTGACGACAATCGACTTCGCAATCTAGTTCAGTCGAAAATTTGGGACGCTACGATGGTTGTCACCTCGTATGCCCAGACCCAATTGAAGGATCAGTTTGATTTTACCACGCAATCGATTGACATCAAGCCAGGACGGTACGTTTTTGAAATTCAGGTTTCTGATAAAAACTCCAGTAAAACGTACCTGAGAAGCCTTCCGGTTGTGGTACGAAATATGAGTTCTGACGTCGCGATCTCAGATATTACCCTCCTTAAATCGTACGATGAGGTTAAATACACCATTGTCCCACGTATTACGGGCCGTGTAGGTAGTGAAGAAGGTGGATTCAAAGTTTTTTACGAGCTCTATTCTGATGGCGAGAAAGACGTTCAAATAACGCAAGAGGTTCGTCGATCAAGAGACGACGGGTCCCCAGTGGTTCCGGTCGCCACAGCTAAAGGTGCTCCCAAGGCCCCAGACACGGATCTCGCATATTCGAAACAGGAAAACGTATTTTTGAGCCGTTCCCGCAGTCAATACATTGTTACCGTCCCCATGGATGATTTCAAGGTCGGAACGTATCAGATGGTGGTGACGGTGTCTGAGCTTGGAGGCGGAATTTTAGCGACGGCCGAACGTCGCTTTTTTGTGGAGTGGACTGGGCTGACGCAGCATATTGAGAGCAATATTGACGAGGCTATTGCTCAGATGGAGTACGCTGCCAAAAAACGAGAATTGAGCTTTATCCAAGAAGCTCCAAACGATGTAGAACGATTCCAACGCTTCCGTGCTTTTTGGGAAAAACGTGACCCGACTCCTGGCACGCTTCGTAATGAACGGATGGAGGAATACTATTATCGCATTGCTTCCGCCAATAGAAATTATGGCGGCACCGACGACGGATGGAAAACTGACCGGGGTTTTGTTTTGGTTCGATTTGGCGAGCCCGATTTTATCCGAAAGAAGCCTCACAGCTTTGACTACGAGCCTTATGAAGTTTGGGAATATCAGCAAATAGGCAGACAGTTCATTTTTGTTGACAAAACTGGTTTCGGGGACTTTCAATTGCTCGTTCCCGTATGGGATGAAAGAACGCGCCTCTATTAGGATGGGACCGGTCCTAAAGTGACCCGAAACCGCAGATTTAAGGGCGCGCCGGATGCAATCCGGCGCGCCCTTAGCCGTTTTTTAGCGAATCATTGCTAGTTTGATCGATTGGCCGTTTGTATCGTGTCGCATTGGTTTGGACACCTTCTATCTCCCATGAATCTTTCAAAAGCGATATCCTCAAATAAAGGGCATTCGACCGCAGATGACCCGCGTATCATCTTTATGGGTACGCCCGAATTTGCCGTACCATCGCTTGAAGCGCTAGTGGATTCGGGATTTAAGCCGATTGCGGTGGTAACCGGCCCCGACAAAGCGAAAGGACGAGGCCAAAAATGGTCCGCGACCGCGGTTAAGAATGCCGCTATTTCGCTTGGAATTGAACACATTTTGACACCCGAAGATGTTAAAAGCGAGTCTTTTGCTGAGGCTATTCGAGAACTCCAACCGGACATTATGGTAGTTGTAGCGTTTCGAATTCTCCCAGAAAGTGTCTTTTCAGCAGCGAAACGCGGGACGTTTAACCTTCATGGATCGTTATTGCCGAAATATCGAGGCGCAGCCCCTATTAATCGCGCCATCATGGCTGGCGAAACAGAGACGGGTGTTACCACGTTTTTGCTTCAGCAAAAAGTGGATACCGGAAATATTTTAATAAAACGGGCCATGTCAATCGGAGAGCATGAGACTGCCGGAGAAGTTCACGACCGTATGAGTGTATTAGGTGCGGGAGTTGTGGTGGAGACTGTTCGGCTTATAGAGTCCGGAGATTACACAGCCGTCTCCCAAGACGACAGCTTAGCTTCGCCGGCTCCCAAGATTTTCCGTCAGGATTGCGAAATTGACTGGGCCAGGCCGTCAGGGGAGGTCCATAATCAAATTCGAGGCCTATCACCCTATCCGGGCGCTTTTACCAGTCTTGATGGTAAAACAATGAAAGTGTATGCCTCCTTACCTAAACCGAAAACGAACACATCGGCGCGGGCGGGAGAGGTACTCGAAAACGAACATTCGATCTTGGTTTCGTGTGGTTCTGGCAGTCTTGAAATCCTTACCGTCCAGTTAGAAGGTAAAAAAGCCATGTCATCCTCCGAATTTTTAAGGGGCAACTCGATTCACGTCGGAACGCAACTGGGTAACGTGTAAAGATGGCATCCGACAACGACCATAACCAGCCCTCGTCTTTTGTACGGCCATTTTTGTATGCGCTGAACCGTATGAAGGCCAACGAGAGTTTAAGCTCGGGTCAGTACATAGATCAGGCCAAACGCCTACTAGAAGATCGACTTGGCACCACGAATCAAAAGCCAGCATGCGCTTTTTCGTGTGGCGTAGTTGGAATTATGGCCGATCACACCCATTATTTTGAAGGATTTGCTCTTGTCTTACGCATGAGGCAAGGGGTGGCGATCGCGCTTCGTCCAAATACGCTAGATCGACATCGTTTTGTGTTAGAAGGCGCCCCAGATCTGAACTTTAGCGAGATACGTCCTTCGAAAAATCTATCCATTTCAAGTTTATTTCAGGCTATTCTCGGCGCCGTTGAAGCTCCTTCCGGAGTGTGCTATGATGTGTCTTTGGTGGGATCGATTCCAACGGGCTTAGGTGCTGCATTTCACGGCGCGCTTACGGTATCGCTCGTTCGCGCCCTAAACGAAATTAAATCAACCACCATTTCAGACACTGAGCTTCGGATCCAAGCCCTCAGCGCCCTTGAATCGTGGTATGGACAGCGGTTCAGCCCAGCTTACGTAATTGGGGCCATCGCGAATCAAAGTGAACCATTTATCCTCATCGACACGAAGACCTTTAGCCATCTGCCCATCGATATTAGCCCTGAATCAAAGTTGGGATGGGGGATCATTGAATGGTCCACCGATTGGTCTTTGGCGTTTTCGTCGGCGCCCTCGCGATACAAAGCCGCCGCCCTGGCGCTCAACGATTTGAACAAAAGCGGATTTAAGGACGTGACCTCCTTTCGAGAATTGGAGCATCGAGACCTCGAACAAGCTTTAGAGTCCGTCCCTAAGCGGAGTCGAGGAGCGCTAAAACATCTTGTAACAGAGAATAGGAACGTCCAAAAGCTAATTGTAGCCCTGAAAAAGTCGGATTGGCAATTTTTAGGTGCTTTAATGATGATTTCTCAAGCATCAAAAGCAAATGATTGGAGTACCACTGACCCAATCCACGAATTGATAACGGCGGCCGCGGAAACGGCGGCTTTGGACGGTATATTTGGGGTTGTTCAGTCTGGAGAGGGCAAGTGTATGTTGGTCTGCGGACAACCGTATTCTTTACCGGCCTTTTTAGATAGAATTCGAGAAGTTGCTTCCGCGCATACGACAGAGCAAGTTGAAACGTTTATAATCTGAATTTCTTAGAGAGAACAAAAGAAACAATGTCTGAATTTGATATTTCAGCGGTAAATAGCCGCATTGCCGAAGAAAGTGCGTTTGTAGATGATCTGCTTAGAGAAATTAGCAAAGTAGTCGTAGGGCAGAAATACATGATAGAGCGGCTGTTAATTGGGCTGCTTGGCGATGGACACGTCTTATTGGAAGGTGTGCCTGGATTGGCGAAAACATTGACGGTTTCGTCTTTAGCCGCTGCCATTGGCACACAGTTCCAGCGCATCCAGTTTACTCCCGACCTTTTGCCAGCCGACCTCCTTGGAACGTTAATTTTCAATCCGAAGGAAGGCAGCTTCTCTATCAAAAAAGGGCCTATTTTTTCGAATATTATCTTGGCGGACGAGATTAACCGCTCCCCCGCTAAGGTCCAGAGCGCCCTTCTTGAAAGCATGCAAGAGCGCCAGGTAACCATCGGGGACACTACGTTTCCGCTGGATGCACCGTTTTTGGTCCTTGCAACGCAGAACCCTATCGAGCAAGAAGGTACCTACCCGCTTCCAGAAGCTCAGGTGGACCGCTTCATGATGAAAATCAAAGTCGGTTATCCTACGCGCGAGGAAGAATTGGAGATTATGCGCCGGATGGCACGAACCGGGGACAAACCAACGGTTAGGACGGTCGTGACTCCTAAGCAAATCATGTCGGCAAGGGCGGTGCTCAATGCCCTGTACATTGACGAACGGGTCGAAAAGTACATTGTTGATTTGGTCGTGGCATCTAGAGAGCCTGAGAAAGTTGGTTTGGCATCGCTAAAGCCCCTTATTGAGTACGGCGCATCCCCACGGGCCACCATCAACCTAAATCTGGCCGCCCGCGCGCACGCATTCCTGCAACACCGGGCGTACATTACGCCAGAAGACATTCGCTCCATTGCCATGGACGTCCTTCGGCACCGCGTGGCCGTCACTTATGAAGCCGAAGCGGAAGAGATTAACAGTGAGGACATTGTCCAGCGTATTTTGGACACGGTAGAAGTACCCTAGTCAACTTTCTACATATGGGCCGTCAACAAAAGATATTTAAAAAGGAATCCATTACTGTTGCGTTCATTGTTGAACAGCTAAACACGGTGGTTGGAAGGCCTATAACGGCCCTTAATTCAGTTGATTTAGAAAGTCGGTTGGTTACGGAAAGTAGCCTAAACCGGCCGGGTCTTGCGCTAGCGGGTTATCTCGAACTCTTTACCTATCAGCGAATTCAGTTGCTCGGTAATACTGAATGTCGGTATCTGGCTCATCTTGATGAGAAAGACCAAGAAAAGGCGTTCAATAACCTGCTTAAATTTTCCATTCCATGCATCATTTTGACGGAAGGAAATGTGCTGGTTGATCGGCTGATCGAGTTGGCGACTAATGCGGGAATACCGCTCTTTGTGACCACCGTGCCAACGGTTGAGTTCATGGAGGTGTTGCGAGATTTTCTGGGTGACCAATTCGCCCTCCAGCAATCGATTCATGGCTCCCTTATCGATGTATACGGTATTGGTCTGCTCATTGTGGGTCCGGCCGGAATCGGTAAAAGTGAGGTAGCGCTGGATTTAGTCGAACGTGGTCATCGCCTCGTTGCTGACGATGTGGTTATGGCCACCCAAAAGGAAGGACAGGTGGTGATGGGCTCCGGCACCGACCTAGTCCAGCACTTTATGGAGATCCGTGGGCTCGGTCTGGTCGATGTTCGGGCTATGTTTGGTATTCGTGCCATTCGTTTTCAGAAACGTATTGAATTGGTAGTAAACCTGCACGTGTGGGACCCAGATGAGGAATATACTCGGATAGGGATGGGGGCGGAGACGTTTGATATACTAGGCTCTAAGCTGCCTTTCGTCCGACTCCCCATTACCCCGGGCAAAAACGTGACTGTACTTTGCGAGGTGATTGCGATGAACCACCTTCTACGGCATTATGGGTATGATCCGGCTGAGGTGTTTGCTGAAAGGTTGGCCGATCGGATTCGCAAGAAGGGGTCGAGTGCGGATATTGGGAAGGGGGTTGAGTATTTTGAGCACGACTACGAGTGACGGACACGCGTTGCTCATCTGTCTGAAGGAATTTTCGAAAAAGTGTGCTTAATCCGGTGGTTGAATAGGAAAATTCCTTCAACGTCATCTGTTCAACGCGTGTCCTTACACGATGGTCTTTGGGCAAATGTGAACCTCGGAGTTTCCTTCTTTTCCAGCCTCTAGAGCTTCTTTCTTTATGGCTGATTTTCGTTCAGGAAAGGTGGAATTCGCGATTTCGGTGCGCGATTGTCTGCGCAACAATGCGTATTGCGCAATTCCAGTGGGACAGTTAGACTTACGAGACAGCGGAAATAGTCCCCAACCCCATGTGCTGGTTGGGCTATTCCGTAAAAAAAATGTTATGAGTCTCGTTTGATTCAACAATGGTCGAAATTCAATAAGAGACCCGCAACCATTTCGAAGATCGATTGTCTTCAGTGCGAAGGCTCAAAACAAAATAGCTTTAGCTAGGTCAATGTTATGAAAAAGTCACTAGTCGGATTCTTGATTCTAAGCGCAGTTGCATTCATTTGGATTGGCGCTAGCCCGTCTCCAGCTGACGTTACATTGATCCGAACATTGGATGGGGAGTTGATTCCAATGAAAATGCTGGAAGATTTGAACGCATCTTTTGTCGAAGGTGATCGATTTGAGAAAAAGGAAACGATGTATTTAGCTTGGCTTGGACTTAATAGGCAGATTGCAGGCAAGATTTCGTATCCCTCCGTTCACGATCTATTTTTTTACCATCACGTTCTGGGCCAGCCCCGAGTTGCGACCCGTAATTATACGTATCTAGTCGCCAATTCCGCTTTGACAACGTTGTATTTAGAGTCAGATTCAGAAAAGGATCGGGACGAAAGAGCGGTTCAGAATAGACAACTCCTAGCTGGGATAGGCCGCCAAGCAAAAGCAGGACACGAAGATGCAGCCTGGGTCGTAAACAAGATTAAAGAAGTACAAGGTATAGACATAACCCAGTCAATCGAGTAACTGATCGATTTGGATTGAATTTTATCTAAAAGAGGATGTGGCTCGACTCATAACACGGGCGTGTTACGGACGCGCACGACTGGCTGAGTTGGTTGGAAACGATTACTTTCTGTTAAGTGGGCGTTTGCTCGCTGTAAATCCGCCAGCCGTTATACCTATCTATCTTTGTGGAAACTAGACCTCAGAAATAACGTTATGACGTTATAACTCCAATTCATTTGCGTCATGACCACGAAAACGAAACGTTCTACTATTTACTTGGAAGAAAAACTTCACAAGGCACTTCGTTTGAAGGCGGCAGAACTTGATGCATCCATGTCCGATATAGTCAACAATGCTCTAAGGACCATTTTTGAAGAGGACGCTCAGGATTTAATGGATATTCAAAGCAGATCTAAAGAGCCATCCGTTTCTTTCGACGATTTTGTAACGAGCTTGAAAGCCAGTGGCCAGCTATAAAATCCTTATCAAAAGGAGCGCCCAAAAAGAAATAGAATCGGTAGGTACAAAAAAGGACCGGCAGCGAATCATTAGCCGCATTCAATCTTTGGCCGAGGATCCGCAACCCGTGGGAGGTGAAAAACTTTCAGGAAGTCCCTATTTCCGTGTGCGACAAGGACTTTATCGGATTGTATACGAGGTGCAAGACGACGTTTTGGTCGTTCACATTGTGAAAGTTGGTCATCGTAAAGATGTTTACAGATAGATCTGAATAACAACGGCGCGTTACGACCTCGCACGACTGGCTGAGGCGGTTGGAAACGGTTACTTTCTGAAAAGTGAGCGTCCGATCGCCGCAAATTCTCCAGCCGTTAGGTCGCATTCGTCCATTCATACGAAAACAATCGAACACCGGTAGCCCGTTTACCTCGGTGGCAGCCGGTTTACGTAAGTGGCAGGTCGTAGAGGAGCGTGGGCGCAATGGTCTTGGTGTGATTTTCTGCAACACCGGCTAGGGAAAAGTGCTCCTTCCAGTTAGATACGGCTACTTTGACCTGCTCGATGATCTGATTTATGCTCCCTTTTTGAATAGAAGCGTTTGTGCCGACAGCTTTGAGATCCGCGACGGTGATGTTTTCGCTTTTCCCGTTGACCGTCATTTGGTGTCTTGCGGTCCAGTCCCCCGAAGGGTTGAATGAATACGTTACATCGAAGGCGGGAGATAGCTTCCATTCGCCGCTTTTCGACATCAGGAATGCGATGTTTTTTACGTGATCATCTTGGTTCCGGGCCATTACGTTGAATACCATCCTTCGAAATTGCTCTTCGACGGCTTCGACGGATAAACCTAGTTTGCGGATGGTTCTCAAAGCCTGCTCGTAGCCATAAGCTCCAGCCATGTTAAAATCGAAGTGAGCCATCCCCCCGAAAGACTGCATATGGAGCTTGCTCCCATCATCCGTACGATCAAAACGCTTGGTCATGAAGTGTCGTCTTCCATTTTCTTCTAGGAGCCGGCTTTCTGACATATGGATACCAGCCGCTTGGGCCATCAAAAAATAGGCGTATTCGATAGCGCCATAGCCTCTGGTGCTGGAAAGCTCCGTTTGAGAGGTTTCGCTAAGCCCATCGAATTTCAATATCCAGTACTGAAAACCATCTTCGGTATAGATTTGCCCAGATCGTACTTCCTTCGTTTCTGGATTCCAAGCAAGTATGGCTTTTGGTCTAGCGCCGCCCGCGGACGTTCCTACTTTGAGAAGCTGTGCCATGGCCTCCTCTTCTTCTCCTTCTAGAAGGGTAACCGAAAAGTCGTTTCGTTGATCAAGGATTTTTCCCGCTAGTCTGATCAGCGATTCGATTTCGATATGTCCTTGTTTATCAATTTGGGGACCCACAGCGGGGCGGTATTCCAAAGCACCCATTCCTCGAGTACCGACGTAGCAGAGTCGTTCCAAGGCTCCAAAACTTCCCGCATCTTTTCCCTGTCGTGCTAGCCACGCGTTTATCAACGCATTTCCAAAACGGTCAGGAAGTGAGTCTGCAATCATTCCGGGTAGTCCGGAAAAGCTTTGTCTTGCGAGTTGCGGGAACGCATAGACTTGTTCCGCTAGGGGCATCATGATGGGGGCCACCTGAATGTGACTGTGCGCAAAATCCCGATCGTACTGGAAACTACAATAGTCCGTGTTTGGCGCTTGGTAGACGGCCCCAATGGTGCTTCCCCAAAGACGTACTTCCACTGGATTTGTCATTTATCCTCCCCCCATTGCCAAGGTTTAGCCGATGTGTCAACGCTACCTGATGCTCTTTGAGGTTGTTTGCCAGCATGGCGTAGTAAACCCATGGGTCCTGGCTGGGGTGGGGGCAGTAGGAGCTCTAGTCTATCGAGTATCCCAAGGGCCCTTAGGATTCTGACGAAGTTGGTTATCTGTGCAGACTGTCCTGCTTCAACTCTTTCGAGTGTTCGCTTCGACACGCCGGCTTCTTTGGCCAGCTGGGCTTGCGTCAGGTTCTTGTCAATTCTCAAAGCTCCTAGGCGCGATCCTAGTTCGACTAGTATGGCGCTGTCGCTTCGATCGCCTGCGAATGTGTCGTAAGTCGTCATAGGTGGCGAGTAGAGTCGTTATAATCGCTTAAATCGTCATAAGTGACGACTTAATAAGTATACTATATAAATCGTCAAAGGTGACGAGTAAACATAGGTATTATAATATATATCGTCAACTATGACGACTTATTAAAGATTATGTGCAAACTGCTGCGGAAGCAACACAACAACAGCATATTTTTAGGCTAAAATCAAGAGAATGGTTGGGATTTAGTATCTGATAGTGGTTTATGGCAGTTGGAAGGGCGCCCTAGGGTAGCGAAAATTGCACGACGAACGACCTGAACAAGCGTTTGGAATCATACTAGAGGAAAAATGTTGTCGAACATCGGCGGGCGCAGCACAATTACGTTCATCCACCCAGCAGTTTCGGCTTCCGCCCACCTGCTGAATGTGCATCACATCACGAAGCCAACGCTATGGTTCCTATCCTTAAAGGGAACTGCGCCAAGGGATCAGGCTAGGCGGCAACGAATTGTCTTACGATTAGCATTTGACCGATTTATACCGGGTGTACCGGGTGTACCGGCTGTACCGGCTGTACCGGGTAATGCCGGAGTTTCCGAGCTCGACTGGAGGCAGCGAAGGTGAAATATGGCATCTACTGCCATGGCTGGCTATTTCGGCGGCTAATTACCGAATCAAATCCAGTTCCAAGTGGGATGGGAGGCTGGCGGTTCGGTGAATGCGGTGTTCTTGGGCTTTGTAGTCCTCGGCTTTCGCCAAGAAAATATTGGGCACAAAAGTCTGAGGGTTGCGGTCGTGCACCGGAAACCACGTGCTTTGAACATGAACCATGATCCGGTGGCCTTTTTTAAAGGTGTAGGCCTGTTTGTGTAGATCGACCGTAAATGCCGTTGGGGTGTTGGCAGGAATGGGATTGGCCTCTTCCCAGCTTTTCCAGTACCGGCCGCGCATGATTTCGCCGGTAACCATGAGCTGATATCCGCCGAGCCAAGGGCGGGGCATCATATCATCCGGAAAGACGTCAATCAGTTTCACAACCCAGTCGGCATCGGTGCCGGTGGTCGAAGCAAATAGTTTGGCGACTACGTTGCCGGCCAGCGTTACATCTTCCATAAGGGAGTCGGTTTGAAACACAAGGACATCCGGACGTCCATCAACCAATCGTTGATCTTCCGTCATCCAAGGTTTCCAGCCTGAGCCACGAGGGTCGTAGGTCCATTCGATGGGGCGTTTTCGGTACGGTATTGGGAAATTCGGATCGCTGATGTAATGGTCTGATCCACTGACCGCGCTTGGGGCGTCGAAGGACAACTTGCCGTTTTCGTGAAAATACAGGTTGGTTTTGACGGCATTAATGGGCGGCCATGTGTCAAACTGTTTCCACTCTTTGGCTCCGGAATCGAAAAGATTGGCTTCGGCAAATTTGCCCGTGCCCTTGTCTTTCAGCCAATACGCGAAAAAGGGAGCTTCAATTTCTTTTCTGTAGTAGTCGCTTGTTGAACTTCCCCATTGTGGGAGTCCCAAGGAATCCCCGGAGTCCGTGAACCACTGACCGTGCTTCCAAGGGCCCATAACCAGATAGTTGATGTTATTCGGGTCATTGGCCTCCATGGCCGCGTAGGTGTGCTGAGCGCCCCACATGTCCTCCTGATCCCACCATCCGCCAACCGTTAGGGTTGGAACAGGCGCAGCCGTAAGCCGAAGCGGTATAGCCCTTCCTTTCCATTCGGCGTCGTAGGTCGGATGTTCGACAAACAAGCGCCAGGTCGGCCAATCCCATGCTCCAACCGAATCGGCCAAAGCGCCTAGGGTCGGAAACGAACGATACCAGTCATAGGTGTCATACCGGCCTGGGTTAGGTGGAACGCTGCCGTCTGAGCTCGCCTCCATGTCCCATGCATATTCCAGACCATAGGAAAGTCGGAATGCACCTTGATGGAAGAAATCGTCTCCCATCCATCCATCGCCCATAGTGGCTTGTGGACTCAATGCTTTAATAGCAGGATGCGGGCCAAAAGCAGTGGCGTTTGCCAAATAGCCAGGGTAGGAGATGCCGAGCTGTCCTACACGGCCATTATTATTAGGAACGTTGGCCAAAAGCCATTCCACGGTGTCGTGGGTGTCGGATGCTTCATCTATACAAGCGTCGTCCCGCACTTCGCAAGCCGCGCGGTTCATAATAAACTCGCCTTCGGAATCATACCGACCTCTAATATCTTGCAGCACAAAGATATAGCCTTCTGTGATCAGCTCCCTAAATCCATAAACGATACCCGATGTGCCGCCCCATCCCGCCGTTCCGTAGGGCGTTCGGGACAAAATAAAGGGTAGTTCCTGACTGCCTTGGTCTTTGGGCGATAGGATGACTGTGAACAGATGCGTGCCGTCCCGCATCGGGATGCTCATTTCGGTTCGGTTAAAGAGGTCTTCTAACTGGGTCTCGACTATAGCGTCATCGGAAGTAGCCGCAGAGCAACCGATTAAAAAACCGCAAAACAGGACGAGGGGGAATAGCTTTTTCATAGTTGGCAACACAGAATAGTCATAGAAGAGAATAGTCATAGAAGAGAATAGTCATAGAGTCGACCCAGACATCGAAAAATGGCCTTTGGGCATGCAGTCACGGCAGAAAGTACACGTTCTGTCGAAAGAATACCACCTAAGCCAACCGGAGAGCACGAAAACGCTAGGCCCTAGGAATCCCTATAAAACGAAAGGAATGAGTGCTTTGGTCCTCGTTTTGTACTCAAGATACTGATCTCCAAATATGGACGTCAGCATTGACTCTTCCTTCTTAAGCTTAGACCAGAACGAAATAAAAACGATTACCACGGCCAAAACTCCAGTGTATCCGCCGTTAACAATGGCGCTTCCAGCGTATAAGAGCAAGATACCCGAATAGATTGGATGCCGGACTAGGCTATAGATCCCGCTTTGTATCAGTTCGTGACTTTCTTTTGCTTGAACAGACAAGCTCCAGTTTTTACCCAACAAGTATCGGGACCGGCAAGCTACCATTGCGCCTAAAACACAGAGCAAAAGCCCGATTATTCCGACCAGATTGGAATGTGGAATAAAGCCTTTCACTGAGAAAGTATGCTCAAACCAGTTTTCAGAACCTAATAAAACAGAAGCGACAAGGAGTGGCAACCAATACTGAGCTATCCTTACGGATAACGATTCTTGGCTCTTCACTTTTTTAACCTTGAACCCTGAAATCACCCAATACACCAGTACGGCCATCCAAGACAGGCTCATTCCAATAGGTATAGAGATGTTCATATTGATCTCAGGTGATTGAAATTTTCCAAACGAGAAGAAAGACCCTTAGGTACGGTTAAACATCTTGACGAAGACGTTGAAAGAGGACCTTGCCGCACAGATGCGGGAAAGACCTTGAGAAAGGGGACTTTTGTTTTTGAAAACGTTGAAGAAATTTTAATTTCTTCGGTTTGAAAAAACAAAAATACCCGTCCTACGCCACCAGAGTCAAATCGTCCTTCTCCGCTTCAAACTTCACTCCCACCAGTTTAGAAACCCCCTGCTCTTGCATCGTAATACCATACATGCGATCGGCAGCCTCCATCGTGCGCTTATTGTGCGTCACTAGGATGAACTGAGTGGAGCCAGAAAACGTCCGAATCAAGTGCATAAATCGATCGACGTTGGCATCGTCGAGAGGTGCATCGACTTCGTCCAGGATACAGAAAGGACTCGGTTTGACCAGGTAGATTGCGAAAAGCAGTGCGATAGCAGTTAGTGTCTTTTCGCCTCCCGAAAGCTGGGCCAGTACGCTTGGTTTTTTGCCTTTGGGCTTCGCCATGATCACGACATCGGATTCAAGTGGATCGGATGCATCTTGAAGGGAAATGTCTGCAGAAGCTTCTTCTCCAAACAATTCGACGAACAGCCGCTGGAAATTACTCCGAATGGCGCCAAACGTGGCGTCAAAGCGCTCACAAGCCGTGGCATTTATTTCATCGATGGTCGTCATCAACGTCGCTTCAGCATGGACGAGGTCGCTCAGCTGGGCCTTCATGAACTCTAGGCGGGTACGCTCTTCTTCAAACGAATCGAGCGCCAGCGCATTAACTGGTCCGAGATTGCGAATCTTTGTGCGGAGCGTCTGAACTTCTTCTTTGGCGCGGGCTCGGCTGAAATCTTCTGGGATTTCAAACTCATACTCGGTCAACTTGACCTCAAAGTCCTCGAGAATACTGGCCACCAAGTCTTCGAGTCGCGTTTCGAGTTCAGCTTTGCGGATGGCCCGATTCGATTCCTCGCGCATGGCCGTTTCGCGGTCCCTGCGAAGCTCTCGTAAATGAGCCTCCATTTCGGAAATAGCAACTTTGGTTTCCATTAGGCTGTCTTTGGCCTTGGAAACGGTCTCATCAAGGGTGCCCTTAGCGTCTTGTTTCGTTCGAATGGAGAGTTGAAGCCCGGTACAACGCGTTTCAAGCTCGCTTTTTTGAGTGTTCAGACGGCCAACAATTTCCACCCGTTCGGTTGATCGCTGCTCAAGGCGACTTAGGTCCTCTCTGGTTCGAAGGACATCCCTTTTTAGGTTGTCTAGCCGATTTCTAGTTTGAACGGCGGTAATATTGGCTTCGTTGAAAAGGCTAAAGGCTTTTCGACTAGCTTCTTCTATGCCGGCGAAAGCTGCTTCGGCGTCGGTGCGCTTATGTTGGAGCTCCGCGACTTTTACGGTGAAAGACTTTAAATCATTACTGGCTAGGGCGAGTTCGGCGTCGGCCGTTTCCTTTTGAATTGTTAGTCGGGCGATTCGAGCCACAATCTCAGCACTGCGGTCCTTCAGCGTTTCGCGTTCATAGGCAGCTCGTGAAAAAGTCTTTTCCTGAATCGAGTATTCAGAAGACAGGCGGTCAAATGCTGCTTTGACCGTTGAAAGCGGAATCGTTTCCAGCTTATTTTTTACGGAGTCAAAAACCTTGGACGCTTTCTGAAGCGATTTAAATGTATCCCCTACGCGGCTACGGGCTTCTTCGAGTTGCTCCCGACGACCCAAGCGCGCCGACGCAGTACTGCTTCCGGTAGCTTCACTTCCACCGTGAATAGTGCCATGTGGCCCCGACCACTCTCCCCGCGTGGTAAACATTCTGCCTGGCACATCGGATGGCAAATCCTCGAGAGAATCGGCTAAAAAACAGCCTGCGAATAAAAGTGGCACTAAGGGTGAAAAGGCGTCATCCGTTACCCGAACTTTCGATCCCAAAGCGATAT
>CALEEY010000269.1 GCA_937877085.1 uncultured Bacteroidota bacterium | reverse complement strand
AGCCAAGCAAAGCCATCAAGCCAGGCAAACCTATTGAGCCAAGCAAAGCCGGCGACCGGGCAGGCCAACCGAGGAACCGCCGAACAAAAAAGGTCATGAAGGTTCCTTATGGAAACGGATTATAAGTCTACCTGACGCTTTTTAAGCATAAACAATCCTTCCCTGCTCGACGTAACGACAATGGTTCCGCTTGGGAAATACGGGTAATTGCTCCAGGATCCACCGCCCGTTTTGTCGTCGCTAACGGTATCGAAGAAGGCGACTTCTTCAGGCGACTCCGGATTGGTAACGTCCAAAATGCGCAATCCAGCTACATAATTAGACTGATACATCAAGTTTCCCTTGATGTATAGGTTATGGTCGGTGCTTTTTTCTGTGGAAAAGTGCTCGCCAGCCAAAACGGGATCGTCTAGGTCTATCAAGTCAAAAATGAGCGTCCGGGTGCCGTCTACGAGGCCTTGGGGTTCGTCGCCTTCGTCATTGATATAGAAATACCGCTGATCCTCCGTAAACCAACCTTGATGGGTATAGACGATGCTTGGGTAGGTGGCCTTCGAAATGATGATCGGAGTCTGCTTTTCCGTTACATCGACAATCGAAAGAGCCGTTTCATTCGAACCTAGGCAAATTTCCTTTCCTCTGTGGTCCGCATCCGGGCCTTTGTAGACTACGCATTGGGCATCGTGCGTGGTGCCCGTTCCGCTGCGGCCCGTGCCTTCGTGCGCAAAACATCCGGCAAATGTTGGGTTTCTGGGGTCGCGAATATCAATCATGTGAAGGCCTCCCCCACACGTGATTCCCCCCATGCGTACAGCCACAGCGTATGCAAACCCCGTTTCTTCGTTGATCACGATGTTATGGGAGCTCGCAATTTTGTCGTACATGACGTCCGCATCAAACTCGACGGGAGCGTTCTTTACGTTGAGTAGTCGCGACAAGTCAAACACTTGCATGCCGTGCTGTCCTGCTCCGTCGGCTACTACAAAAACGTAGTCTTTGTACACCTTCATATCCCGCCATACTGAATTCATGGCCCCTTCCGTTTTGGCTAAATTGCCCAAATAGATGGGATTATAGGGGTCGGTCATCTCCACAAACGCCATTCCGTCGGTGCGACCCACTAAAGCAAACTCCCGGCCACTCGCGACATGGGTCCAGCCCCAGATATCGTTCATTCTCGTGCCGCGCACGCCGCCAATATCTCGTAAGGACAAAAAGGATTGCGCATCGACGTCATCACACCGAAAACCGGCTGCATCTCCGTCTGCGCACTCGACCATGCTTCCGGTGAACGAATCCATGGCCCCATTGTCATGAAATACCGTGCTGGACTGCGCCCAGCCATCGGTCGTTTTGTTGAAAAGGACGGCCGCGCCTTCGCCATTATCATATCCGGGGGCTCCAACGGCCATAAATTCTGCGCCTGGCGCAAACGAACTCCCAAAACTGCTCCGTATTTGCAGACCTTCAACCTTTACCACCCCGTTGCCAGTGAACTCTTTTATCTTGTTGGCTGGTGAAAATGAATACACCGCGCCTACACCTGCATTGGCACCCGAAGCCCCAACCCATACCTGATGATTCGCATCGTGGGCCATCGACACGCCAAATGACTCATTTCCGGACGCGGTGGACGCTGCTAGACGAAGCGAAAAATCAAAGGTATTGGTTGCTTCATTGTAGTGGTACACCCCGACGCCGCCAATGCGGCTCTCATATCCTGGAGCGCCTACCATTACATGACCGTGATGAATGTAAAGGGACGATCCAAAAAGCTGGTTGGGTGCAGCAACGGGCATCTTTAGCTGCTGAATCTCTTCCCAAGTTCCGCTTTCAGAGCGTTTGAAGGCAACGACCACACCGGCGCGCTCGTTCGCCTGTGGCGCTCCAACGAGCGCAAAATCTTCGTCAATAGCTACTTGAGCTCCCGCCATCGAAGCGGCGATATCTTTAGTGGGTAGGTGCCCCGTCATGGTCCACGTCCCATCCTCTTGACGCGTCCAGACGTGCGTCATACCCAGATTTTCCTCCGTTCCATCGCCGGAAGCCGACGCAATGAGTTGTTTTCCGCGAACAGCCACAGCCGCTCCTAACCCTTTTCCTGAACCGGTCAGTCGAGCTACTTGCTTCCAAGACCCGGCTGCTGACTTCTCAAAGACATATACAGCTTCCGCAGTCGGTGCGCCAACGGCCAAAATGGTGCCTTCAGCAGACATTGACCGTCCAAATCCATCTTCATCGCTACCGGCATCCGACGCCATGAGGCTTCCGGTCTCCTTCCACGTACCATCGGCCGATTTTGTATAGACGTACACCGTTCCAGCGGTGACTCGATTTCCACTTTCGCCAGCAAAAAGCTCGGTTTCTGTTGAAGCTAGTGCGGCTCCGAACTGTTGTGCAGACGATTGATTGGCTAGTAGGCAGACAAGTGCCAACGCGATGAATGTACGCATGATTCCCTTGGGCTTGGGTGAACTGAATAGGCAGGCAAGAGGCCCGCTAGAACGAAATAACCTGCTGCACGGCTTTACATAAGCGGCAACTTGATTCGTACCAACGAACCTCAATGTATCTCAAGAAGGCCCTTAGTCACAAGTCCGCCCAAGGCGATGCGCCGTTATTCCGTCCTCAAGGAGTCCGAAGGATTGGCCAATGCCGCTTTTAACGACTGAAATCCCACCGTCGCGTACGTAATAACCACCATTCCGAGACCAGCGGCGGCAAACAATCCCCAACCGAGGTCTACTCGATACTCGAATTTGGCGAGCCACTGATCCATAATCCACCACGCTATTGGGGCCGCCAACATAAATGCGATAGCCACCAAGATGGCGAACTCACGGGTTAACAGGGCCACGACGTTTGGAGCCGAAGCGCCAAGCACCTTCCGGACCCCAATTTCCTTCGTTCTACGGGTGGTGGTAAAGGATGCCAAGCCGTACAGGCCTAGACACGCAATGACAATGGCTAGCACCGCAAACCAATTGGCCAGCGTCCCAATGACCTGTTCGGATGTATACATCTCATTGTATTCATCGTCCATAAAACGCTCATTGAACGGATATCCAGGGCTAAATTGAGCGAATGTGGTGCGCATGGTTTCAACCACATCTTTTTCCGCTCCTGGAGCCGCACGGACGAAGTACATCCAGGTCGACGCTGGATTTAATCGGATGATGGTTGGCTCGATGGGGTCGTACACCGAGTGCATGTTAAAATCTTTAACCACCCCAATAATTTGTCCCTCCTGTCCCCACATGGCTAGCCGTTGCCCGATCGGATCTTCAAAACCCAGTTTTCGGGCGGTCGCTTGGTTGATCATAAAATTGCTCGAATCGAGACCTTGTTCGCGCGAAAAGTCCCGACCGGCCACTAACTCCATTTTCAATGTTTGGAGGTAATCGTAGTCAGAAGCCACCATGTAAAAAAGCGAATTATCGTCGGGGTCCTTGCCATCCCAATCGGGATCTGTGGTCGAGGAATTAATGTCGTACGGATTGTCGTCGGCGCGGGTAACGTCCAGAATATTTGGATTCTTTTTCAGGGCCGCTTTAAACGACTCGAACTGTTCCTGTGCGCCGCCTTCGAGCCGGGCAATCACAATGTTTTCCCGATCAAAACCCAAATTCCGGGTTTGAATCATGTGTAATTGATTGTAGACGGTCATGGTGCCCACAATGAGCACAATAGAAACGGCAAACTGAAAAACGACCAATGTCCGCCTCAGATTTCCGGAGCCCCCTCCGCTTGTCGAGCGGGAACGGAGCACTTTCATGATTCCAAAGCCTGACAGGAAAGCCGCCGGATAGAGCCCAGCCAACAAGCCCGTTGCGATGGTTATGCCGCCAAAAAGGAGCCACGTTACCGGCGACACCGCAAATAGCGAAATCGATTTTTCAGTCAGCTGATTGAAACTGCCCAACAGCGCCCACACCACGACGATGGCAAATACAAACGACAGCATAGCCGTAAACAGCGATTCAAACAGAAATTGACCAGCCAATCCCCTTCGGGAGCCTCCAAACGTTTTTCGGATACCTATTTCTAGGGCGCGCTGGGCGCTCCGGGCCGTCGCTAGGTTCGTAAAGTTGATGGCGGCAATAAGCAAAATAAGAAGGCCTACAATGCCCATGATCCGGACGTATTCAATCCGGCCGCCAGAGAGGACGCCATCCTTCCACTCGGACCATAAATAGCGCTTCGTTATGGGGTGAAGGTGGAGTTCGGCCGTCGACCCCTCCTGATTTTCTTTGATGATATTCCGAATTTTTTCGGTTACAACTACGGGGTCCGCGCCTTTCGTGAGGCGAACCACGATCCGAAATCCATTATTGCCCCATCCGGCAAGCCAGCTGTTTCGACGGGCATATTCTTCGAAGGGTAAAAATGCATCGTATGTAATGGATGAAAGGGCTGGCGCATTCTCAATGACGCCTGTAACCGTGACCAGCAGCCGGTTCTCCAGCATAATGGTCTGCCCCACCACGGCCGCTGCGGCTATTTTCGCGTCCTTTTGCCCCTCAAACGCCTCTGGAAAATACATACGTGCCATTTTCTCCGACAAAACCACCGATTCGGGGATATCGAGCGCGGTGTACGGATTGCCGGCGAGGAATTCGAAGGTTAGAATGCGAAAAATATCGGGCCCGGCATGCCGCACCATGTTCCGAAACGCTAGATCTCCCCGGACAAACGAACTCCAATTCTCCCAACCCAAAATGCCGGCATACTCGATTTCAGGGTAGTTTTCGTCCAAAACATCATCGAGCATCACGGTCACGGCTTCGGTCGTGGAAATTTGTCCACCGAAATCAACTGTTCGCATGACTTGGTAGACATTTTCTACCTCCGTATGAAACTGGTCGTGACCCATTTCATCCTGAACCCAAAGCAGGATCATAAATGAAACAACTAGGCCCAGGGCCAACCCCAGAACATTAATGGCGGCGTAGCCGGGGTGCCGTTTCATGCCCCGAAGGGCTGTTTTAAAGTAATTACGAAGCATCGGGGTCCTGGCGGGTCAGTTAAATAGAGTGGATAGGTTGCGTCTTCCACCTAGTTAGCTAATAGACAGCGCGTGTTCGGAATTGGTTGTCAGGCGTGCCAAATTTTTAGGTGGGCTTCGAAGGTGAATCCAATGTTGCCAATTTCCATTGATTTCAGTTCGACTTGCGAAGGGTCTGGTTAGGTTTTCTAAACCCTAGTGTCTTCATGGAACCTGATTTCGGGCTGAACATAATATGACACTAGTATCATAATGGCCGTATATAAAAAGTGGATATCCAATCATTTGGTCG